>DASRZD010000523.1:0-2820 GCA_035686805.1 Armatimonadota bacterium | reverse complement strand
CTACAAGTATCCTTATGCCGCCCGTTCCGGGCTGATCACGGACTACATCTGGTCGTGCAGCGATGTGGCGGGTATCGCGGCGGCCTATGATCGCATCTACGACGCCCTCGACGATCCCGATACCGTAGCCTTCGCGGCGACCAAGCTTCCGGGGGTCAAGAACGCTGCAGATATCCGCTGCTACGTGGAGGAGAACATCGTCCGCGTAGGAGCGAAGGCGCTCGAAGACATCGCCATCGTCGGCAACTTCGGCATGCACCAGAACTCGGCTGCGACCCTCGCCCTGGTAATGGACGATGTGAAGGGAACCAACAAGCCGGATTCCAGTGATCTGATCGAGTGGCTCTACTACAAGGCCAACGGGCCTCTGCGCACCTTTGCTCGCAACTCACTGCTGAAAGACGGCGGCGGCTCGGAGAGCATAGGCTACAACACCAGCAAACTCGCCATGTTCCCGACGATGGACAAGGTCGAGCGGCTGCGCAAGTTGCACCCGCAGGAGATAGACGAAGCCCGCTATCCCGTTCTCTGGGACGAGCCGAAGCTCAAGGCCATGACAAGCAGCTACTTCATGGACCTTGTCACGCTTGATCGCTACTACCCCGGTGTCGGCGATTGTACCCCTGAGCCGATGCACCCCGGCGACCGTACGAGGGGTCTCAAGTGTCTGCTCAGCGGCTACAACGACATGGTCTACCGCCGATATGGCGACGAGCGAGTTGCTACCACGCTCATGGATTCGAAGGGCAAGATCGCCCACTCATCCATCTTCGATAAGCCTGTTGATGACAAGGTTCGCCTTGCCGTGAAAAAGCTCGGCGCTTTCCTTCCACGCAAGACGCAGCTCTTCGATGGCTACCGTCTGGCAATCGCGCGTTCGGGTATTGAGGAGGGTCAGCGCGCGCTGTGGGTCTTCTATGGCGCACACCCAGCACACATTCATCGTGACCCGCTGAACCTCGGGTTCCAGGCTTTCGGCAAGGCGCTGCTTCCCGACCTGGGATATCCCAAGTCATGGGACTTCGCCTACACCTGGGAGACTCATATCGCTACCCATAACACCGTGATGATTGACAAAACTAACCCCACGATCCATGACTTCGGCCGCCTGATATCGCTGCAGTCGGCGAATGGTGTGGAGATGATAGACTCCCGGGAAGATCCCTATCGCACGGCTGATCTGGCGTTCGGTGAGGGCGGGGATCGCCTCTACCGGCGTACGAGTCTGATGATAGACCTGTCGCCAACGGATTGCTACATGGCCGACATCTTCCGGGTTCGAGGGGGCAAGGAACATTGGCAAAGTTGGCATGGACCCGGCGTGCAGCCTGTCTATGAGGGCCCGGCGCTCGTTCAGCAGCCGAAGGGCACTCTTGCCGGGGAGGATGTGGAGTACAATTCCCGGCGGCCCGGCCCCGACGGCAAGCCGCTTCTCGATTATCAGGCCATGTTCACCAATGTTCGACGTGGCCCCGCAACGTCGTCCTACTCGCTGGATTATGACTGTGGCGGCGAGCGCAAAGTGCACGTTCGGATCACCGGTCTACCCGACTCCGGTACGCAACTCGTTCTGGCCGACGGTCGCGCGCCCTCGCAGCCGGATGACTACACAGCCTATTACGCCTTCGCCTGCCGAAAAGGCGATGCATCGCTCACGAGCCAATATCTGACGATCATAGAGCCCTACTCCGACAAGCGTGTCGTGGATCGCATCGAGCGCGTGGAACCGGAAGGCAAGGCGATCTCCGGCTACCACCCCGCGGGAATCCGAGTGACCGCTAAGGAGATTGAGGATACCATCCTATCCACTGGCACACCCGAAGGATCGGCAAAGCTGGGCAGGACGATGTCATTGAGAGGCGACGTGGGCCTCGTCCGCCGGAAGAACGGTCACATCGAACGGCTCTTCCTCTCCAGCGGCACCTTTCTTTCTGCCGGGAATGCTTCCATCAGCCTCGCCCGTGCGGAAAACAACGGACAGATCGTGTCACTCAGTCGAGGCGCGAACGAGATCACGGTCGCCATGGAGATCGGCGATCCGAAGGCGCTGATCGGTCGGCGGATTCGCATCGAGAGCGCGGCTCGTGGCGATGCCTACGAGATCATCGGCGCGGAATCGTCCGGCTCCGGCATAACGCTCACTCTCAGCACAACTAGCCTCCTGGCCGAGGGCGCAGCCGTTGGTTTCGAAGACGGGGTAGTCAAGAACAAGACCATGCTCGACTTTGCCGGTCTGAGCATGACCGATGGCAAGTGGCGTCAGACATACTCGCTCTACCGAGGTGCGATCATCGAGAACGAAGCCGGCACGGCATCTTTTCGCATCCTCGGCGTACGGAATAGATCAGAACCGGAGAACATCCGGTACGACGTGATCTTAGACCAGACAATCAAGTCCGCTGCCGCCGAGCTGAAGTCGCTCTTCACGGATGCGGATGGTGACGGTCGCGCAACCTTCCGCCTCTACGAATATGGCGTGGGGGACCGCATCGTCGTCCCGGGGCTGGCATCACTCCATGCCGTCGGCGATGGCGCCTACATTCTGGAAGCCACCGATGACGTGACCCTGAGCCTGCCTGCTGCCGCCGGGGCACGACTGCTCATTCGCAGTGCAGGCGAGTGGACCGAGATCGGGAGATCCAGCGCCGGCACGGTCAGCGCCGTCATTCCGCTTTCCCGTTTTGGCGGCAAGGCGGACTTGAGGATCGGCGACTGAGGGCGGGGAGCAGAGACCAAGCGCCCCCGGCTTTTTGTCTATGCAGGATTTTCCGCCTCCGGGTCTAATATCACTCTAACTCATACTTCAGGGGAGCAAGCTAT
>DASRZD010000522.1:0-2159 GCA_035686805.1 Armatimonadota bacterium | reverse complement strand
AAGCGAGGGTTCACCGACCCTGATGAGGCCCGGCGATTCGTGCGGGAAACCGGCGTGGACTGGCTATCCGTATCCGTGGGCTCGGTCCACGGGGCGATCTCGGCCGCAACCAAGGACCAGCCGAAGGTCCAGGCGAAGCTCGACATCGAGCATCTGCGGAAGTTGAGGGATGCGACCGGCGTTCCACTCGTGCTCCATGGCGGCTCGGGGGTCCAGCCCAAATATGTGCAGGAGGGCATTCGGAACGGAATCGCCAAGATCAACATCGGCACCGACATCCGCCAGCCGTATGAGCGAATGATCGCTTCCGGCGGAAGCGTCTCCGAGGCCCAGGCAGCCTCGGCCGAAGTGATCTCAAGGCTGATTACCAGCGTGTACCATGTTGAAGGGTCAGCAAGCAGACTTGGGGTTTAGGCAGTCTGGCGGGTCGGACAAGTCGGACTAGTCTGACAGGTCTGACCGGCCGAAGTCTGTAGTCTGTTGTCTGTAGTCTACTGTCTAGAATGAGCTTACTCGGCGTTGACATCGGAATCACCGGCGTGAAGGCGGTCGCATTCGATGAGACCGGCCGCCAGCTCGCGTCCGCCTATGAGGAGTATTCGCTCCTTTTTCCATCGCCGGGCGCACGTGAACTCGATCCTCGACAGGTCATGGAGGCCGCATGCCGGGTAATTCAGTCGGCGGCGAGCCAGACCAATGACCCTGTCGCCGCAATCGGGATCGCCTCCCAGGGCGAGGCATTCACCCCCGTAATGGCCGATGGCCGAATGATCGGCAACACGATGATCTTCTCCGACGCCCGAGCCGAGCCCTATGTCCGCCCGTGGAGCGAGTCGTTCGGCGCGGAGCGGGCCTATCGCATAACCGGCCACATCCCTTACACCATGTACTCGCTGTTCAAGTTCCTCTGGCTCAAGGAGCATCAGCCGGACGTGTGGGCGAGCGCCTGGAAGTTCCTCTTTTTCGAGGATCTCCTCGCCTGGGTGTTGACCGGCGAGACCAAAACCGACTACACCATGGCCGCCCGAACGATGATGTTCGACGTCACGAAGAAATCCTGGTCGCCCGAGATCATGGAGACCGTCGGCCTGACTCCCGACCGCCTCCCCGAGGTCATTCCATCCGGTGGGATAGTAGGCACGGTGAAGCGGGAGATGGCCTCGAAGCTGGGACTCACGCCGGACGCCACGGTCTCGGTCTGCGGGCACGATCAACCCGTCGGCGCATTGGGATGCGGGGCGGCGATTCCCGGCAAGGCGAGCTACTCCATCGGCACGGTGGAGTGCGTCTGCGCGGCCGTTGATCGCCTCATCATGAGCCCCGAGCTGATGGCCGCCAACCTGGTCATTTATCCGCATGTCGTGCCGGATACCTATACCACTCAGGGGTTCAATGCTACCGGCGGGAGCGTGCTCAAGTGGGTGCGCGACAACTTCGCCACCCAGGAGGCATCCGAGGCCCATGCGAGGGGCGAAGACCCATACGAGCGCATAATAGCCGCCGCCTCGAGCGAGCCGGCGGATGTCATCTTGCTTCCTCACTTCGGCCCGACCGGCACCCCGCACCTCGATCCCAGGGGCGCGGGAGTCCTGTTCGGCCTAAAGCTCTCGACCAGCCGCGCGGAGGTCCTGCGGGCGTTCCTGGAGGGCATCACCTACGAGATGAAGTGGAACCTCTCCATCCTTGGCGATGCAGGCATCCAACTGGATGAACTGCGGGCGGTCGGCGGGGGATCACGAAGCGAGACCTGGATGCAGATCAAGGCCGACATCCTGGGCATCCCGCTCACCACCATGAAGGTCACTGAGGCGACTTGCATGGGCGCGGCAATCCTGGCTGGGAATCGAGCCAGCGAGTCCTGGGCCGAGCCGATCAGGACCTTCGAGCCTCGCAAGGAATACGCCTCCATGTACGAGGACCGCTTCGCCATATACAAGGAAATCTACACTTCTCTGAGCAAAGCTAGGGAGATGCTTTCTGAACTGTAGAAGGAGCTTTTCATGAACCGCCTAATCCTGTCCATCCTGTGCATCCTTGTTCTCCAATCCCTTGCCCTGGCCGGGCCGCCGCCGGGATTCACCGTCCTCTTCAACGGCAAGGACCTCACCAATTGGAAGCACGACACCGAAATCGCCAGTCACTGGAAAGTCGTTGACGGC
>DASRZD010000521.1:0-2115 GCA_035686805.1 Armatimonadota bacterium | reverse complement strand
CGACCGGCGATACATCCTTGACAAGGGGATTGACGCCATCTACATGCTCGTCTACCCCGAGGGCTATTGGTGGAATCATGGTCTCAACTGCTATATGGCCGGCCGATGCTACTACGATGCCTCGCTCAGGCCCTTCGATGTTCTCCATGACTATGCGGTTCATTACTACGGCAGCGATGCCGGTCCGCTCCTGGCGGCGTACTATGCCGAATGGGCTCGGGAAATCGAGCTGTGCTATCACGTGAAGGACAACGCCACCGATGGCGATCGCGCCATGCTCGCCCAGGAGAGGCTTCTGTTCATTGACCCGGCGGTTCGGGCGGTCAAGGGCGATCCTGTGCTGGAGCATCGAGTCGGCAAAGTGGCGAAGCTCCACGACCTGACCGAGCGCATGTCTGAGGCGCATCGCCGGCGGCAGAAGATCCAGGCGCTTCGAGCAGCCGGGGAGTTCCAGGAAGCGAAGGAGTTGCACAAGACCGCGAAGGACTATGTGGACGATCTTCTTGCTCACATGACCAGACTGGGCAAGCTGAATCAGGGCCTTATTGACGAGCGCGAGGTCCCCGGGTTCATATCCCTCGGCCTCAAGGGCTGGATCGAGAAAGAGGAGAAAGCCATCCGTGCGAAGAGCACTCAGCTTGAGTCTTAGCATATTGGCGATTCTCATGGTTTCGCCATGTTCCGCGGAAACGGTGGAGGTCGGCGGCGACACATACAACGTCCAGTGGCTTCACCGTGAGTCGTTCGGCAAGGACTGGAACTCCAGGTGGGCGGTCGAGGGCGACAGCGAGGTCACGATCAAAGACGGTAAACTCTATGTGAACGCCCTCAAGGATGGCAAGGCCCACTCCGCCACTATCTGGTACAAGTCCGAACTGCCTGATGGTTTGTTGATTCGCTTCCGGGCGAGGGTTCTGCCGCCGAAAGAGAACAATGCCGCCAACCTGAACGTCTTCATCCATGCGAGGGAGTTGGACGGCAGCCCGTTGAAGCTTGGGCGAACCGGCGCATATTCGGAATATCACAAGATTCCCAATTACATCATTACTTTGACCGGCGGAAATCAGCCTGGCTGGAGCAGGGTTCGTCGTGACCCGGGCTTCAACATGCTTCACGAAGTGGATATCCGCTCGGAAGTCGGCAAGGAATACGATATCGTGGTTACCATCGAAAAGGGGCACTTGCGCTACTACCAGAACGGCCGCGAGTACCATGACGTCCAGGATCCCGACCCTCTCCCCGGCGGGTGGTTCGCCCTCCGAACCTGGAGCACCAACACCCACTGGGAGAAGGTCGAATTCGGGCGCATCGGGGCTGAACAACCATGAGGTACAGCCGGCGCAGCTTTCTAGGTATGACAACTGCCGGCCTGGCACTTGGACCAACCATATTGGGGGCGGAAATGAACGAGAGCGTAGAAACGATTCTTGATCGAGAGATTCAGCGCACGAAGCCGGACTACATCGTCTACAGGCCGGGCAGCGTGGACGGCTCGACCTTCGACACCGGCAATGAGCACTTCCTGGTCTTCGACGGCCCGGACGGCTCCCTCATGACAGTCTGGACTCAAAGCAGTTACGAGGGAGCGGGAGACCACCGGATCGTCTTCGCTCGCTCGGATGATGAGGGCAAGACCTGGTCTTCGCCGAAGAGATTGGTCGGCCCCACTCGGCCCGGCGACGGTCACATGGCAAGCTGGGGCTTCCCGATGGTTTCCAAGTTCGGCCGCATCTATGTGACGTACAACCAGTACCAGGGGATTGATGATGTCACCCCCCAGCACACTGGTACGATGGACTGCGTCTTCAGCGACGATTTCGGCAAGACGTGGTCAACCCCGCAGACCCTCCCCATGAAGCGAAGCCCTTACGACCATACCGACCCCAAAGTGCCGTCGAACTGGATCGTCTGGCAGAAGCCGATTCGGGACCTCAAGGGCCGCTGGTTCACCGGTTTCTCCCGCTGGGTGAGCAAGGCAGTCCGAACTCCGCCGCATAACAAATCATGGACCGCCTGGGAGACGGTTGTTGAGTTCATGCGCTTCGAGAACCTGGATTCGAACCCCGAGCCGAAGGATATCGAGATCTCGTATTCCGCCTGGGGAGACAAGGCCTT
>DASRZD010000520.1:0-3009 GCA_035686805.1 Armatimonadota bacterium | reverse complement strand
CATCGCGCATGCCATGTATTCATCGAATGCGCCGCCATAGAAGATGTCGTTGCGGTTGTCCACGAAGGTCTTGTACTCCGGCCAGAGCGCCCAGATGAAGTAGCTGCCGTAGTTCAGCTCGTTGAACATCGGGCCCGGGGGCTTCTCCTGCTTGATGAACTGGGCGGCCGCAACCGGGAAAACCTCAGGGGTCGTAACATATTCAAAAGGGTTTCTTCCGCCGATATCGGAGATGCGAAATGCAACTCCCCAGACGATCATTGCCGCCGCCAGGCCGTATGCCGCAATCGCCGCCTTCCGGGACTTCAGGAGATCGGTGAGGGGCTGGGAGATCAGGTCGGCAAGCATGGGAGCGCAGGCAAGGGCGAAGAACGGGCCGAGCCTTCGAGCGAAGAGCGACATGAGGAGGAACACAGCAATCTGTCCCGCCTCGGCGGCTCGGATCGGCTTCTGGCGGCTTGCGAGTCCCCACATGAGCGCCAGGATAAGGATAGCCAGGAAGATACCGGACATCGAGCGGAAGTCGGGCGAGGTCCACTCGGCGATCGTACTGGTCATCCCGCCATGACTGATCGTCCGCAGTGGGAACTCATACAATCGAATGCCGTTCGGGTTGATTAGCGCAGCCAATGCGCATCCGACGGTGACGCCCAGATCGCGCATCGGCCGAGCGAAGGGCACGTCTTGCTTGAATGCCAGATAGAGTAAGCCGGCGAATTCGATGAACAGCAGTATCAGCCCCGCTGTGAAGCTCGAATGGAAGTTTGCCCATACCAGGAACAGCGCCGGCAGCCAGAGAGGAAGGCCTTTTCCCGCTCGAATGCCTCTCTCGATGATCCAGACCAGAATGGCGAACAGCAGCAATCCGACGACCTGAGGCCGGGCGTCAACCATGTCGGCGGAGATTCCGGCAACGAGAGCTGTCACCAGGAACGCCGCAGGAGCGATCGCTCGACTTCGGGAGGTCACGAATGAGACCAGGAGGGCCGCCATTACTGAACCGAACGCCAGCAAGACGAGCAGGTTCAGCGAATGCTTACCGATCACCCATGCGAGCACCTGGAATGCCCATTCCTGCAGAATCCAGATATTGTTCGCCGTATATGAGAACGGATCATGGAAGGGGAAGACGCGATGATCGAGTATCCACTGGCCGGCGCGCATGTGCCAGAAGACGTCGCCGGCGACCTGCCGCCCATAGTTGACGGCGAAGATGACGGCGACCAGGCCAATCACCCATACCGCCGCCGGTGTCTCACGTTCTTGGCTTTGTACTTTCTGCCGTGCCATCACCGGCAGTATACCATCCGCACGGACGGGTTTCAAGTTCCAAGTTCAAGGTTCGAAGTTTGCCTAGCTCATCCCCAGCAACGGGCAAAGCACCCGCAGCCCGCCCAGGATAAGGAAGAATCCGCAGATGTCGAAGACGATCCCTGTCTTCACCATTCTCATTATCGGCACCATGCCGGAGGAGTACGCGATCGCGTTCGGCGGAGTCGAGACGGGGAGCATGAAACCATAACTGGCGCCGAAGCACGCTCCCAGCGCCGGTGGAATAGGGCTGACTCCGGCGGCCTTTGAAAGGGCGATCATCACCGGGATGACCATGCTTGCGGAGGCAGTGTTGGAGGTCGTCTCGCTCACGACTATCCCCAGCCCGATTGCCGCCGCGGTTATCCCCCACAAGGTATCCGCTCCAGTCCAGGCCATCAGGCCCTTGCCGATGACCTCGGCCAGGCCGGTCTTGAACATCAACCCCCCGAGCGCGAGTCCACCGCCGAATAGGAGGATCGTCCCCCAGTCAATCCTCACGGCCCGGTCCCAGTCGAGGGTGAACTCTCGCTTCTTCCAGTTGACCGGCAAGAAGAAAAGGATTGATGCCGCCAGTATCGCCACTGTGCCCTCGTGAAGCCTAGCGCTGTATCCCTCGAATGCCTTGCTGTGAACGCCGAATGCGACCGCCAGGAATCCGGGCAAGATCCAAAGCGTCACAGCCACCAGGAAGGCAATCAGTGAGTTCCTCTGCCCGGCAGACCATCTCCCGAGATCCTTTTGCCGCTCGCCGATATATGACTCGATCCCCGCCAACTGCGGGACTTCCGGCCGGTTCAACCGGAGGATCAGCAGATATAGGATGGCGTACATGGCGATCATCATGGGAACGGCGATACTCATCCAGCGGAAGAAGGTGATCCGCTGGCCCGCAAGCTCGTCCAGCATTCCGATGGCGATCAGGTTCGGCGGCGACCCGACGGGAGTTCCGATCCCTCCGACCGACGCCGAATAAGCCACCATGAGCATGAGACCCGATGACAGCCGCCAGCGGGTAAGGTTCGGGCGCTTTCCCGATTCCTTCTCCAGCACCTCGCCGACGGCCTTCAGCATACCGATTCCGATAGGGAGCATCATGGCAGTTGCGGCGGTGTTGCTGATCCACATGGAGATGAACGCGGTTACTCCGCCGAATGCGAGCACGAGTCTGCCAGGCGAGCGGCCGACGAATCGCAGTGAGAGGATCGAGAGAGCGAATCGGCGGTCCAGGCCGTGATGCATCATTGCATTGGCGATGATGAAGCTGCCGATAAAGAGGAAAACTATTGGATCGGCGAATGGGGCGAGGACATCCTTCGCGGTGGCGATTCTGAAGAGGACTGCCAGGACCGCCGCCAGGAGGGCCGTGACGGGAATCGGCACAGGCTCCGTCATCCAGTAGATCAGCACAAAGCCAAGGACCGCCGAAAGCCTGTGCGCTTCGGGGGTCAGCGCCGGCAGCGGGGCAAACCAGATGGCAAGGAATGCGGCAGGCCCGAGAAACAGCCCGATGGTGTTCCGCCAGCGCTCGAACTTCTCCTCAGCCTCAGCCAGCCCCGATGAGTGCATAGAGCAGTTATATCACAGCCGGGGACTTGTGGCAAGGGCACATGGTGGGTTTTAGTTTTTCGGTTTTGGGTTATAGGGAACCCAGAACCGAAAACCCATAACCTCTATGACCCCCCCGGGATCGCGTCC
>DASRZD010000519.1:0-7472 GCA_035686805.1 Armatimonadota bacterium | reverse complement strand
TATCGCGAGAGATGGACCGGTAGCGAAGCCATTGCCTGGATGATTTACGAAACGTCAAACCGTTATGATCGGCAATTGCTCGCAAAGTTCGCCGCACGGGCGAAACTCTACCCGCCGGGATCACTGGTCCGATTGGCGAATAGTGATCTAGCCGTCGTCGTCGGAGGAAGTCGAAAGCAACCGACTCGACCGACAATCCGGCTCGTTTCCCGCGACAGGAGAGTTGCTTCCGAGGCGATAGACTTGTCTGACACCAAGAACTCCGACCTGCGGATCACGGACATTGCCCAGCCCGTCGAGGTCCTTCTGCCGTACACAGATCTCCTCATGGCCGCCTGACATCCGGAATGGTCAATGTCGAAACCACATGCACCGTGGACCCTTGACCATCGAAGATTGTTTGTCATCCCTTCATGCACACGTACTCCGCGGCAAATCCTCTCGCATAATCGGCGCTCAGGATGTTGAACCCGACTGACTTCAGCAGGCCCTCCATGATCCAGTCGAAGGTCGAGTATTCTTCCCTGATATGCGCCGAGGCTTCCCTGGCCATCTCTCTTCCGGCGACCCTCTCCAGGCCGGAAATCCACCTTTCGAAGTCAGCCGCATAATGATCGGGATGCCACGGGAAAACCGTGTCCCTGAGGTAGAAGCGCCCCCCCTTCCGCAACATGTCCCATACCTTCTTGAGCGCAATGCCTTTCCAGAAGTCGGGGAGATGGTGCAGGGCAAGCTGGGAGACTACCGCATCCAGAGGCTCTCCCTCGTGCTGGTATGACAGAAAACCCGCCTGCTTGAAGGTGATGTTCGTGATGCCGAGGTCGGCTGCCCTCTGCCGGGCATACTCCAGCATGGCCTGGGATATATCGGCGGCATACACGTGCGCACACCTCGCGGCCGCCCTGAGAGCGAACTGCCCTGTGCCGGTGCCTATCTCGAGGAGACGGCTTTCTTTCGTGACCTGCAAAGCATCGAAAGCCAGATCCGCTTCCTCAGCGATGTTTCGGACTTTGCCCATCCGCTCATCGTAGGCTCGAACCTCCTCCACCGAGGCGTAGTCCGTGCCCACATGCCTGAACTCGTCGTATTCCCATGCCTTCATCGTTCATCTCCTCATATGGCTTTCTAGCAGATTAGACGCACGTTTCTCCGTGTCCTTCGCGCCTCCGTGTTTGACATCTGCTTCCCCCCGATGCTAGACTTAGCCAGTTTTCCCAAGGAGGTTGCCCATGATACTGGTCACCGGAGGCGCGGGATACATCGGCTCGCACACTGTCAAGCTATTGCTCGAAACCGGCCATGAGGTCGTCACCTTCGACAGCATGGAGCTGGGCCATCGAAAGGCCATCCTCGGCGGGGAGATCTTTGAGGGCGACCTGATGAATATCGAGGATCTGGACCGGGCGTTCGATCACTATGCCATCGATGCCGTTGTCCATTTCGCCGCCTATGCCTCCGTGCCGGATTCGGTCGCCAACCCCGATAAGTACTTCACGAACAACATCATCGGCAGCCTGAACCTCCTCAATGCGATGAAAGAGCACAGCGTGCGGAAGATCATTTTCTCATCGAGCGCCGCCACCTACGGCGAGCCGAAGTACATCCCCATGGACGAGGACCATCCCAAGAACCCGACCAACCCCTACGGCCTCACCAAGCTCCAGTTCGAGCATATCCTCCACTGGTATGATGTTGCTTACGGCATCAAGTCTATCTCCCTGCGCTATTTCTGCGCCGCGGGCGCTGATCCCGGCGGCGCAATCGGTGAGGACCATGACCCGGAGCACCATCTCATCCCCGTAGTGCTCCTAACGGCGCTCGGTCAGCGGCCCAGCATGAAGGTCTTCGGCACTGATTGGGATACGCCGGACGGCACGTGCATCAGGGACTTCGTCCATGTGACCGACCTCGCGGACGCGCATCTGCTAGCTCTCAAAGCTCTGGGTGATGGCGCAGAAACGACCGCCTATAACCTCGGCAATGGCGACGGTCAGTCGGTGATGCAGGTGATCAAGGCGGCGGAGGAAGTCACCGGTCGGAAGGTTTCCTGGGAGGCCGCGCCTCGTCGCCCGGGCGATCCCGCTCGGCTGGTGGCAAGCTCCGAGAAGCTCAAGAAAGAGCTCGGCTGGAAGCCCCAGTTCCCCGATCTTCACAAGATCATGGAAACCGCCTGGCGCTGGCACACCTCCCACCCGGATGGGTATGAAGAATAGAACCGGATCGGCAGGCCTCTAGCTGGTATCCTAGTGAGCAGACTGGCGCCAATCGTTCATGTTGGTTAGCCGATATGGCTGTGTGTGGAATAAGAACTAGATGGCCGGTTAGCATTTGACGCGGACCGGCATATTGAGTATAGTGGATAGGCTGTCTGAATAACCACGAGATTGGGGATCAACAGAATGGCAACATTCGAAGGCAACTTTGTCAGTATAATCTTGCTTGGGCGACAGAATCCTCAGATACTCAATCATGATTTCCTGGTATGCAATGGAGTGCTGCCTGTTGACGAGCCTCCTTTCGCAGAGCTATCCAAGCGTGAGGATAGACCTTACGACGAGTATGTTTCAGTTCCGGTTCTTGCGACCCTGAGATATGGGCCTATTTCGATAGTAGTCCAGGAAAACCGCTATCAGATAGTAGATAATCGATTCGAGGCTTTGACCACGACGCCTATCGTTCGGATTACCAAGGGTTATTTTGGTCTGCTTCGATACACGCCTTTCCTGACGGGAGGAATCAACCTCAATGCTGGCCTCAGCTTCAGTGGCGACGAAGATGAGCGGCAGTTTGACGAGCGTCTAGGGCTTGTAAGAACGAAGTTTGAGGCGCTTGCAGAAACCAAGGACGTACGGATGGGTGCCGTCTTCACAGCTCCTTGGCACAAGGGTATGATCGAGATGCAGTTTGCGAAGCCCAAGGAACGCGAGCAACCGGGCATCGTCAACTTGAACTACGAATTTGCGTACCAAGACATAGATCAGTTTCTTGGAAATCTAGACGATCTAGATGCTGTCTACAAGGAGTTCGTCAACACTCTGGCTAAACTGGATGTGAAGGGCAGGTAGAATGAGCGAGAGTACAGTTTTCGCGGAGATGTGCCTACCTCAGGGGGCACTGTTCCAAGGCGTTCCAAAACCAGCGGAAGATAAGCGGGAGACGGAAACCGTGGATTACGGTAGCTCGCGTTTCTATATCCCGCAGTCCAACGTCACACACACTCTAGTATATTCTGCCAACCTCATCTCCAAGATGTGGCGTGCGTTTGAGCCGTCTTGGGGCATCATCCGAGACGCCTGCCAGATTGAGACGCAGCCTGGCCAATCCACAATGCCCACGATAGTGTACCCAATGAGTGATAAGGTCCCTGTGAGCCTGTCCTTCATGGGCAAGGACGTAAGTGCGGATATCCTATCCTTTTGCTGGCGAGAAGGTCTCCTCAACGACCTACGTTCAGCTTACGAGTTGGCTACGGAAACCTTCCCATTCGTCAATTCCTACGGTGTTGAGCTGCAGTCGGACATGGAAAGCGATGATCAGTGGCTAACGTTGAGCATTTCTGTATATGGTAACGTCGCTCAAGTGTTGGATAGCTATGATGCATACGTTGAAGCGTGGGTAACGCAGGTTGATCCATCCAAGGTAGATAAGATCCGACTTTCGTATCACTTCAAGTGAGGCCATGGATCCTAGAAGTTTCAACGTTCTCGCACGTGAATTGGCGAATCGTACGGACCCTGCTGCAAACCGTACCGCTATCAGCCGCGCCTATTACGCCGCCTATAACGTTGCCGCCAGCCTTCTGGAAGACATGAGCTGCCACGTACCCCAGGATGGCACTAGCCATAAGCTGGTTCGTGAGCGCCTTAGCTATTCTCAAGATAAGGATATGAGGATTGCTGGCCACAAGCTGGCTGATCTCTACAATAGCAGGTTGGAGGCCGATTATCAGCTTTCGAAGCCACAGAACCAGAAAGACGCCATTTCCCGAGTAGATATTGCCGAAGGGCTCATCAATACACTCGACAAAATGGCAAAGGACAAGCCACGACGTCAAAGAGCACTCGACTCAATAAGGAAGCGTGAGTCCAGGCCCGTGTATCGCGGCTAGCCGGTAATGCATCGACCTGTCGCAGACGTCATGGGTCGGCGTATTGTTTAGTTCGATGTCGCCCCTCGGACACCTCTTCTTAGCAGGCATACTGACTCCCGGCGGAGAACAGGCCTCTTGGATAAACTCAAGGAGGTATACATGCGCAAGTCAGTCATCATCGTTTTGGCAGCAGTTTTGATCGCGGGGTCGGCATTCGCCGCCGTGACACCCGATCCGCTCTTCTCGGACAATGCCGTTCTCCAGCAGGGGATGCGGCTGCCGGTCTGGGGCACGGCGGATGCCGGCGAGAAGGTCACGGTCAAGTTCCAGGGCCAGGAGGTCTCCACAGTCGCAATGCCCAGCGGCCATTGGATGCTTCACCTGAAACCTCTCAAGGCCGGCGGGCCGTTCACCATGACGATCAACGATCAGCAGATCAAGAATGTCCTGGTCGGCGAAGTCTGGGTTTGCAGCGGGCAGTCGAATATGGCCTTCCAGCTCAATCGCGCGACGAATGGCGAGCAGGCCGTCGCCGATTCGAAGGATCCCATGCTCCGGCTCTTCCTTGTTCCGAAGATGCGCGACCCGTTTACCCTGCCCAAGGCCTGGACCGAGAGCAGTCCGGATTCATCCACGACTTTCTCCGCCGTGGGATACTTCTTCGGGCAGAAACTGAGGAAGGACCTCGGCGTCCCTGTGGGCTTGATTGATTCATCGGTCGGCGGAACTCCCGCGGAGGCATGGACCAGCCGCCCCTGCCTGAGCCCGCATCCTGAGTTGAACGGTGTGGCCCGACCATACTATTTGTACAACTCCATGATCGCGCCGCTGATCCCCTACGGCATCCGCGGGGCGATCTGGTATCAGGGCGAGGGGAATGCGGGGCGCGCGTATGCATACCGGTCGCTGCTTCCGCTCATGATCAAGTGCTGGCGCGATGCCTGGGGCGAGGGGGATTTCCCCTTCCTGATCGTTCAACTCGCGCCTTACGGCAAGCAGAAAAGGCCTGACGCGAATTGGCCTGAGCTCCGTGAGGCCGAGCTCTATGTGACTCAGACTGTGCCGAACACCGGCCTGGCGGTCACGATGGATGTGGGCAACTGCGAGAACATCCATCCCACTCAGAAGGAGCCTGTGGGTCAGAGGCTGGCCCTCGATGCGGAGGCGATGGTCTATGGGAAGAAGGTCGAGTACTCCGGCCCGGCCTACAAGTCAATGGCAGTCGAGGATAACAGTGCCGTGCTCAGTTTCGCGCATATCGGCGGCGGCTTGACGGCGGTCGGCGGCGAGTTGAAGGGCTTCACCATTGCCGGCGAGGACAAGAACTTCGTGCCTGCGACGGCCGTGATTCAGGGCGACCAGGTGCTCGTCTCCAGCCCGGAAGTCCCGAAGCCGGTCGCAGTCAGATATGGCTGGGACGACTGCCCCGACGCCAACCTGATGAATGGAGCAATGCTCCCCGCATCACCGTTCAGGACCGATGACTGGGGATGGGTGACGAAGCCGCAGTGACCAGTGATCAGTGAGCAGTTGGGGCGGGAGTTGAACTCTCGCCCCATTAGTTTGTCAACTTTTAGCGCCAACCGCACGTCAAACTATATAAGGCTGTTTGGCGAGGAGGCACATCTATGAAGCGAGCTTTAGCGATTTTGGCCCTGGCATTGGTTGCAGGCGCGTATATGGGCGGCTGCCAGGTTCTGAAAATGAGCCCTGCCGGGCCTATGTTGACCGATTCTCGATCTGTTAAGCAGGATAATGCGAAATCAGTCGCGGTCAAGATGGACATGCAAGTGGGCGACCTCAAACTGATGGGCGGCGCAAGCGACCTGATGAACGCCGACTTCGAGTATAACATTCCCGGTTGGAAGCCCGATGTTCAATACGCAGTCAACGGTGATCGGGCCACGCTGGCCGTTGAACAGCCCAGTGTAAACAACATGCGCTTCATAGGTGTCCAAAACCACTGGAATGTGCGCTTGCGAGATGAATTGCCTATGAGCCTGGCGATTCGGTCCGACACCGGCAGCCGGGATTTGCGCTTGAACGGCTTGAACCTGACCGATCTCACGGTAGACAGCGACACCGGCAGCAACATGGTTGATCTCAGCGGCACATATGCCTCCCTCAAGTCGGTAGGCGTTAGGGGCGACACCGGCGGCTGCACCCTGTTACTAACCGGCAGCTATCCCGTCTTGACCAGCCTCAATGTGGAGTGTGACACCGGTGGCATACATGCCGACCTGAGCGGCAATTGGGAAAAGAACGCCACTGCGAAGCTGGCTGCTGACACCGGAGGCATAAGTGTTACCCTGCCTACGGACGTTGGCGTGTACGTAACGACCCACAAAAAGACCGGCGATATTTCCGCAAATGGCCTGATCGTACAGGGCAACGTGTATACGAACGCCGCCTATGGCAAGTCACCCGTCACCCTGCGCGTGAACGTCAGCGTGGATACGGGGAGTATTAGCCTCCGGACTGCGGATTGATCGATGGTAGGGGCGGAATTGAAATCCGCCCCTACGATGTGTTGGTTGATTATCGGTTACGCCTTCAGAACCATCACCCCATACGCCGGGACTTCCACCTTGCCCTTGCGGGACTTGCCGGTGAGGAGGTCCGTCATCGGTGACGGGAGGGTGAGGGTCGCGGGGCGATTCTCGACCTCGATGGCGACAAGGCCCTTGATCCCAGAGCCCTCTCTCGGGATGACGACCAGGTTCTCGGACGCATCCGCGACCGGAGTCACCCCGGCCTCTTTGGCAATTGAGAGCAAGAGCGCCTTCAAATCCTCCGGCTGAGGCATGGTCCCGAGCATGATGATTTGCCCCTTGCCCAGCGTGCACTTGGTCACGGCTGCCAGACCCGCAAGCGGGCCGTTCGTGTAGGTCGCGAGCGCCTCAGCCCCTCGAAGCTCCAGGCCGTCGTACCAGACGCTGCCCTCTGATTCTCTGCCATCGTTCCACCGAATCCCGAACTCATGCGGATCGCCCGGAATCTCGTACTTGCAGTAGACCCCCGCCCACTCCTCGAGCGAGCCGTAGGGCGAGTGGGTGAACTTCACGCCGGCCATGGTCCGAACGTCCGCCAACGGCCCGACGATCCACGTGCCCCCAGCCTTGATCCATGCCCTCAGGCGCTTGCGAAGGCCCTCCTTGCCCTCGATTCCTCGGGGCTCATCGAGCGCCGCCAGGAACGGGCTGAATATCATTTTGTAGGGCTCGAGGTCGGCCATCGGGAGGATCACGTCCGGCCTGAGCTGCGCCTGAATCATGGGATGATAGGCTTTCTCCAGAATCGCCGGCAGGTATCTGAAGTTATTCAGCATCGGCTGGTAGTCGAAGATGAAGTTGGTCTTGTGCGAGTAATGAAGCGCCACCCC
>DASRZD010000518.1:0-7663 GCA_035686805.1 Armatimonadota bacterium | reverse complement strand
CAGAGGCCGCATACAAGCATGCCATCAGTACTGATCCGAGCTTCGCTGAAGCCCACTATAACCTTGGCCTTATCCATGCAAGGATGGGGAAACCCGAGGATGCAGCCGCCGAGTACATCGAAGCCGCCCGTCTGGCTCCAGACGATGCTGAAATGCACTATGACGTCGGTTGGCACCTGGCAGGCCTGGGCAGATACGAAGAAGCTGAGGCCGAGTACCGCGAGGCCATCCGCGTCAAACCGGACGATGCCGATTCTCATAACGAGTTAGGAAACGTCCTATCGGACATGGGCCGTTATGAAGAAGCGCTGGTGGAGTATCGGGAGGCAGTGTGCCTGAACCCCGAGGAACCTGGCTTCGATAACAACATCGGGATCGCCCTGTCTGATCTCAACCGATATGACCAAGCCATCGGGGCATTTCACACTTCCATATGCAAAGACCCGAGATACGCTAGAGCTCACCGGAATCTGGCGAACGTGTTTCACGAGATCAATCATCCACAAGAGGCTGAAAACGAATGCCGTGAGGCGATTCGACTAGAGCCTGAGTATGCGTCAGCGTATGATCTGCTGGGCGAAGTGCTCCTAACACAAGGACGACATCAGGAATCGGTGGAGGCGAGTCGAAAGGCAGTTCAGTTGAGCCCTGAGGACAGTGACTTTCACGAGAACCTGGCCATCGCGCTGGAGGAGTTGGGCAGATACGAAGAGGCGGAGGCCGAGTATCGCGAGGCAATCCGCATCAGCCCGGATGATGCCGATCTTCGTTACGATTTGGGGAATGCCTTATCCAAAATGGGACGAAAGGAGCAGGCGCTGACAGAGTATGAGGAGGCTGTTCGGCTGGATCCAGAACAGCCCAGATTCTACGTCAGCATCGGCAACAGATTGGGTGAACTCAGTCGGCATAATGAATCCATCGAAGCGTTTCGTACCGCCTTGCGTAAAGATCCTGAATATGCCTTGGCTCACCGTGATCTAGCGAATGCATTCCTCTATGTCAACAATCTTGAAGAAGCTGAAAGGGAGTGCCGAGAGGCGATTCGACTAGAGCCTGAGTATGCGTCAGCGTATGATGTGCTCGGCGAAGCGCTCCTGACTCAAGGACGACACGAGGAAGCAGTGCAGGCGCAGCGGGAGGCAGTCAGGCTGGAACCGGAGGATGGTGACTTTCGTGAGAACCTGGCGATCGCGCTGGAGGCTCTAGGCCAACTTGACGAAGCGAATGAAGAGCGACGAGAGGCTGAGCGGCTGAAGCAGTTGGAGGCGAAGACCAGCTAGAGCGCGCGCTTGATGATCTCGCGGGCGGCGATGACCCCTGAGGCCGATGCCTGGATCAATCCCCTGGTGACCCCTGCCCCGTCGCCGATGGTGAAGAGGTTGGCGATGTCGGTCTCCAGCGATGGAGTGAGCCTCAGCCGAGATGAGTAGAACTTGACCTCCACGCCATAGAGAAGCGTGTGCCTGGAAGCGACTCCCGGCGCGAGCTTGTCCATCGCCTCGAGCATTTCCAGTATTCCGGTGAGATGCCGATATGGCAGCACAAAGCTGAGGTCGCCGGGCGTGGCGGTCCTGAGCGTCGGCTCGACCAAGCCATGCTCGATCCGCGACCACGTTGAGCGCCGGCCCTCCATGAGGTCGCCCAGCCGCTGGACGATCACGCTCCCGCTGAGAAGGTTTGAGAGCGAGGCGATGTACCGGCCATAGGTGATCGGCTCACGGAACGGCTCGGTGAAATTGGTCGAGACGAGGAGCGCGAAGTTGGTGTTCTTGGTCTTCTTCGCCGCGTAGCTATGTCCATTGACCGTTGTGACGCTCTCGTTGTACTCCATCACCACCTCGCCATACGGGCACACGCAGAACGAGCGAACCTTGTCATCGAATGAGGGCGAGTAGAAGATTAACTTTGGTTCATAGATGATGTCGGTAAGGCTCTCCAGCACCGGCGCAGGAAGCTCCACTCGGACGCCCACATCAACCGGGTTGTTGATTGATTCAAGGTCAAGTCGCCGAGCCTCCTCGGTGAGCCAGTCTGAACCTTCCCGACCCGGCGCGATGATGACGTAGCTGCCCTCGATGGTCTCGCCGCCGCTGGTTTCGACGCCGGTCACCCGCCCCTCTCGCGTGAGAATCCGGCTAACGGCGGTCTCCATCCGAATATCCACCTTCTTCTCGATCATCTCGTGGAGCTTGCGGAGGAGGGCCGGCCACTCATCAGTGCCGACGTGCCGAATCGCCGAGGGGATGAGCTTCAGGTCGGCGAGGATGGCCTGCCGGGCGATGCGGTCTATCTCGTCCTGATCCGTGCCGTAGACCTTGCTGGGAGCGCCAATGTCAACGTAAATCCCGTCAACGTACTTGATGAGGCGGTCAACTTCCTCATCGGGGAGGTAGGACGTGAGCTGGCCGCCGACTTCGGTCGAGAGGGTGAGCTTGCCGTCGGAGAATGCGCCCGCGCCGCCCCAGCCAGTCAGGAGCGAGCGAGGGACCTCCTGGATGCGCTTCTCGATATCACTGCCCTTGTCCAGGACGAGCGCCCTCAGACCGTCATTCTTCGCAAGCTCCAGGGCCGCGAATATCCCGGCCGGGCCCGCGCCGACGATTATGACGTCGTATTTCTTACCCATTCTCCGCCTTCTGACGGATGGCGTTCAGCATATTTTCCACATTCTGCTTCATGAGCTTTGCGACCAGGGACTTGATGATAGGGCCGATCAGCGGTATGTTGTACTCGAAATCAATCACCGAGGTATATTTTGTGCCGCCGCCCTCGGGCTCAAACTTCCACGTGCCGGAGTAGCTCTTGAAGTCGCCCCGCACGAGGCTGAAGTTGCAGGTCTTCTCTTGCTCATCCCAAAGATCCTCCTCCACCCACTTGATGGTGATTCGGAAATCCTTGATGTAGCCAACGAACTCACTGACTACGCGATCGCCGCTTCGTTCGAGGATGGTGACTTTCTTGAGGTCGGGCATAAACTGGGGGAAGGCTTCGATGTCTTTCGCGAGGGCGAAGACTTTTTCGACGGGGGCATTGATGAAAACCGAACTCTCGACTGTGGGCACAAATACCTCCTCTATTGTATAAGGAAACCAGGAAGGCAGGAAGACTACATTTTTCTTAGCAGACCGACGACTTTGCCGATGATGTTCACCTCGTCCACGATGATCGGCTCCATGGCCGAGTTTGCCGGCTGCAGGCGGACCTTGCCGTGCTCCTGATAGAAACGCTTCACTGTGGCCTCATTGTCCATGAGAGCAACCACCGTATCGCCGTTCTCGGCATTTGCCTGCCGGCGGACGATGACCAGGTCGCCGTCATGGATGCCGTCCTCGATCATGCTTTCGCCCCGAACTCGGAGCATGAAGCCGTCACTGCCGCCAAGGAAATCGTGCGGTAGAGGAAACGTCTCTTCGTAGTCTTCGACGGCGAGGGTGGGCTTACCTGCCGCCACTCGGCCGACGACCGGGAGATAGACCACTCGCTGGACGTTTGTCCTCTTAGCCATGCCGGGGAGGAGCCTGATGGCTCGCGTCAGGATGGCGTCTCGTTTGATGAGGCCGGCGCCCTCAAGAGTCCGAAGGTGGGCATGAACGGTCGAACTGGAGCTTAGGCTAACCGCCTCGCCGATCTCGCGAACGGTCGGCGGATAGCCCCTCACATCAATGTGCTGAAGGATGTACTGCAAAATCTGGCGCTGACGAGGCGTGATTTCCTTTGGCATGGCAAAACCTCCGTTTTGGATGGTCGATGGTCAAGGGTCCATGGGGAACTCCCCGCATTGACCATTCTCCATTGACCCTGGCTCAGGTTGTCTTCGAGTCAAACGTCGAAGATAACCTGAGCCTCATATCGCTCATCCGTTCGATGCACATAGAGATCATAATGAGTCACGGCCTTCACGGATGAGCCAAGCCATTCGATCTGGTCACTGAAAGGCAGCCCGCAAGCTTTGCCCTTCAGGTGACTATTGTCTACGGCCTCGACTTCAAAGTCAACAAACAGTATTCTATCCACTTCGAACTTGTAAAGCAAGTCGGCCAGCCAGGTTCGAAGCAGCGACTCCAGATCCGATGCCTGGACCTCGAACTCATGGCACTGCGTCGCCTGGTACTTCCCCAGGTCGGCCATGAGGGAAAACATCCCGAAGGCGGCGTTCTCAAAGAGCTCCTTCAAGTCACTACCGAACGCACGTATGCCTTTATCGGCAGTGTGTTCCAGAATCTCGAAACGCTGTCTCATCATTTCCAGCCGAGGTAGTATGCCGGGTTCAGCAGAGGCATGAGCACCCAGTTAGCGATGCTCCACACGCCAAGGATTATCCCAGCGACCGAAAGCCCTACCGCGCCTGCCCGTCGCCTCGCGTTCCGAACTGCAAGGCCGAATACCAGAATGGAAAGGATCGCCCCGACGGCATAGATCGCGAGGAGGATCGGCTGCAGGCTGTGAAAAGATGCCAACCCTAGCGCCTTGTATATATGCAAAGCGCCAGGAGCCAAGACAAACGGCATCCAGAGAACCACCAGCACAAGCCCAATGATGAGCGGCAACCATGGTGATCTCATTGCACGGTCCTCCTCATTTGCAGACTACTGTTTCGGCTAACTTGGGTGCGATTAGTGAGTATCCTAGAGCCAGGAACATCACAATGCCGACGACTAGCGATGGCCAGGGTAACCGCATATCCTCGCCTCCAATCGAAAGGATGTTCGCCCCTCTCTCTTCTTATTCCTTCCGAATTCGAGATTATTTTTCCGAGCGGTTGGCCGCTAGTAGTTTGGAATTCGAGCGAGTATAACGGCGGACCAACTCCATGTGCCCCAAAGCAGCACGCCCAGGACGCCAATCATGATCGCCAGAATTCTTGCGCCCGAACTCACGTTATCGAACTTGTACATCCGGAGGGCCAGGAAAAAGAGAGCAAGAGAACCCGCGACTCCGAACAAAGACACCGGAAAGGCCCACGGGGTTATCCGATGCTGGGCGAGTGCGCCTTCCAGCATATGCCTGCAGAACAGCACTCCCCCGATGATCACAAGCACGCCCACAGTTATCATCAGCCGGGAATTACGCATATCACCATCTCCGAGACCTCAGACTATAGGAGAAACCCCTATCAAGGGATTGTTCCATGCTTCCCGGCGAAACATCAAATCCGAAATTCGAAATTCCCGAAACTAAGATTCGTTTATTCGTTTCCTGGTTCGTTGTCAGGACTCAGTGATTCGTCGGTGTCCTCTTCCTCATTTCGAGGAATGATGGCAACTGAGGAGACTGTGTCGCCCTCGGTAAGGTTGATCAGCCGCACGCCCATGGTACTCCGGCCGCAGCAGCGAATCTCATTGAGCCTGAGTCGGATGGCGATGCCGTTGGAGGTCAGGATTATCATGCGGTCGTCAGCACAGACGACCCGCCCTGCCACGATGGGCCCGCCCTTTTCGGTGATGGACATAGTCTTCAGACCCTTGCCGCCTCGTGTCTGCACGCGGTAGTTCTCCAGCGGAGTCCTCTTGCCCATCCCTTTTTTCGTGACCACCAGCAGCTCGCAGTTCGGCTGGATGATGTCCATGCTCACGACATGATCGCCTGGAGATAACTTGATGCCTCGCACGCCGCCCGAAGCTCGACTGGCGACACGGAGGTTCTTTTCCGAGAATCGGATGGACATACCTTTCCGGGTGACCATGGAAACGTGATCATTGCCGGTGGTGAGGCGCACCCACTTCAGATCGTCGCCTTCCTCGATGTCGAACGCTCGGAGGCCGTTCGCCCTGAGATAGTGGAATCCGCTGATGGCGGTCCTCTTCACCTCGCCGAGCCTGGTGGCCATGACGAGATATCCCTCGCCTCCGATTTCCTTTACGGGCACGGTGGCGGTGATCTGCTCGCCGGGTTCGATCTGAATGAGGTTGATGATCGCGGTCCCCATCGCCTGGCGGGTAGTCTGCGGGACTTCCCACGCCTTCAGGCGGTAAACACGGCCCTTGTCCGTGAAGAAGAGGATGTAGTGATGGGTGGTAGCGATGAAGATGTGCTCCAGACGATCTTCTTCCTTACTATTCGCCGCGATGATCCCCTTCCCCGGCCGCCGCTGACTTCGGTAGGTGTCAATCGGGACTCGCTTCACGTAGCCGTCGCGAGTGATGGTGACGATAGTATCCTCTTCGGGAATCGTATCCTCTTCGCCGATCTCCTCTGCTTCCATGGGTACAATGCGGGTGCGCCGATCATCGCCCCGCTTGTCTCGCAGAACCCTGAGCTCTTCCTTGATGATGTCGAGGACTCGCTGAGGATTCGAGAGGATGTCCTCCAGGTAGGCGATGTGCTTCAGCAGATCGCGATACTCGTTCTCGATCTTCTCCTGCTCCAGGGCGGTGAGCTGGCGAAGCAGCATGTTCAGGATTGCTTCCGCCTGGACCTGGCTGAGGCCGAATCGGCTCATCATAGTCGTCCGAGCGGTTTCCGCATTCCTGGATTCACGGATAATCTTGATGATCTCGTCCATGAACTGGAGGGCGATACGGAGTCCTTCGAGGATGTGAGCCCTCGCCATGGCCTTCTCAAGGTCATAGCGAGTCCGCCGAACGACGATGACCTTGCGATGCTCGATGTAGTATTCCAGCATCTGGCGGAGGTTCAGAATCCTCGGAGTGCCGTCCACGAGCGACAGCATGATCACGCCGAAGTTCGTCCGAAGCTGAGTGTGCTTGAGGAGATAGTTCAGGACTCGCCTTGGATGGGAGTCGCGCCGCAGCTCGATGACTACCCTCATGCCCGTTCGGTCGCTGTAATCCTGTAGGTTCGTGATGCCGTCAATCCTCTTGCCGCGGACCAGGTCAGCGATCTGGTCTATGAGCCTGGTTTTGTTCACCTGGAACGGCAGCTCGGTGATCACGATCTCGCTCTTGCCGTTCTCCTGCGGCTCGATAGCGATCTGGGCCTGCATGGTGATCTGCCCGCGACCGGTCTCGTAGGCTGATCTTATGCCCTTAGTGCCGAGGATTAGAGCTGCACCCGGGAAATCCGGCCCCTGGACGAACTTCATGAGATCTTCGATGCTCGCATCAGGGTTGTCTATCAGGTGGGTCGTGGCGTCAATGATCTCTTTGAGATTGTGTGGAGGGATACTCGTCGCCATTCCGACCGCGATGCCGGCCGAGCCGTTGCACAGGAGGTTCGGGAACTTGCCGGGGAGAACCATCGGCTCATCACGAGTCTGGTCGTAGTTCGGCTGCCAGTCAACTGTGTCCTTGTCCAAGTCCTCCAACATCTCGATGGCATAGGGAGACATGCGCATTTCGGTGTATCGCATGGCCGCGGGAGGATCGCCGTCAATGGACCCCATGTTGCCTTGACCGTCAATCAGCGGATAACGGGCGTTGAAATCCTGAGCCATGCGGACCATGGTCGGATATATGATCTGCTCGCCGTGAGGGTGATAGTTTCCCGACGTGTCGCCGGCGATCTTGGCTGATTTTCTATAGTGAGCGTTCGGAGTGAGATTGAGGTCGTTCATCGCCATGAGGATTCGGCGCTGGACGGGCTTCAAGCCGTCTCTGACATCCGGGAGCGCGCGAGCAATGATCATGCTCACCGCATATCCCAGATACGAGCTTTTCATCTCGTCTTCGATGCTTATGGAAATGATTTCTTTGGCAATATC
>DASRZD010000517.1:0-3238 GCA_035686805.1 Armatimonadota bacterium | reverse complement strand
TCGGGCGCTGATGTAGTACGTATTGCCTACGGTGAGCGAGAGACCGTAGATAGTCCCGGACGTCGCGACGCCGGCGCTTGCCCATGCCTTGACATCCGTTCCGCCCGGAGTACTGCCTACCGCAAGCTCATAGCGCTGGATGCCGGATTCAGGATCTGAGCCGCCCCATGATGCTGCAAGACTGGTTGTCGAGGTAGTGTACTGGTCATCGGTAACCGAATTCATCACCGGTGGTGTGGTATCGGCCGCCTGTTTCAGCACGAACTTTGCTGCGTCTGCACTTATATATTTCGTATCCGTACTCGCGTTAGTGAGTTCCACATATCCGGCGCTTCCTGCCTGGAACATCTTGTCCGCGGCCACGAGGAACCACCCGCCCAGATTCGGAGTCGACGAGTACTGGTTCTGTATGCTTGTCACCTGTCCGCCGTCATAGTAAGTCGTGTACGGAGCTCGTTCGTTTCGGTTCGCGCCGATCTGGTAGTACGCATAGACGTCGTATATGCCGGCCACCGTAATGTTCGGCGTCCAGCGGCAGGATCGCGTAATCGAAGAAGTGGAACCACTGCCCGCGGTGTACAGGTAATTCGTCCCAATCTTCGGTACATCCGGATTGCTGCCGACGCTCCAGGTAGCGCCTCCCGGCGAAGTGTTCGACCAGCCGGGATCAGTGTTGTCTATCACAATCTCCGTCACGACCGCGGTTGTGGCGAAGGTCAGATCGGTGGTCTGGTCAGTGCCGTAAGCGTTCGTTGATACACACTGGTAATGATATGTCGTCTCCGGCGTCAAATCCGATATGCTCACGGTGTGAGAAGTCGTGTTCCCATTCGGATCAATCTCCTGGCTGCCATAGCCTGAAGTCAGGCCATAGTTCACAAGCCCGGAGGACGCCGTGCTCGTATTCCAGGTGATGACCGCCGAGGTCGCCCCGATATCTGTTGCCTGCACGTTCGAGATTATGGGCGGGCCATTGGTGGTAAAGGTATAGTCGCTGGAGTAGGATGTCCCGTTCGTGTTGCTGGAAGTCACCCGGTAGTGATAGAGCGTACTCGGGGCGAGACCTCCCAACGACATCGAGTGCGAAGTCACCAGGTTGCTGTCCAGCGGCGTGCTGCTTCCATAGCTGGTAGTCAGGCCGTAGTCAACCTTCGACGTTGCTGCCTGGTCCGTGGTCCAGGTTATAGTTGCGGAGTTCGTTCCTATGTTGGATGCCTGAACGTTCGAGATCGTCGGCGGAGGAGTCCCACCCAGAACCAGGTTTCGCACGTACATATTTCCGGTGACCGAGCCGATTGCCACGTTCGCCGTTGTCTGAGAATCGGGATACCCTGTCTTACTTGCGGTGATAACGTACTCGCCCGGTGTCAGGTCTATGAATGCGTAGAAGCCCGTCCCGTCGCAAAGCATGCTTCGGCTTTCAGGCCCGGTGATGGATACCGTCGCGCCATCCGCCCATGCGCCGGTGGCCTGAATAGTGACCGTGCCGCTGATGTGTCCCTTGGTCGGATTACTCTTCCACGGCATATCCGGGATATCCACCGGACCGCCGGGGCATACCTGGGCGGTAAACTGAGGACTGAAGGCATCCCATGTGCCGCCGCTGTAGGGCACACGATATGAATATCCACAGAATCCCTGCGCATAGTTGCCTACCGGCGAAGCCGTCCGCGTCATGAGGATCTCATCAATCGCGTTCCCAAGAGAGTTAAGATAGATCCCCGGCCCAATGACCACGTGCCGGTTGAATTTGCGGTCCTTTATGAAATTGATCCACCTCGTGTAGTCAGTCGGCAGCGATGCCCAGTTGTAGTAAGTCATGGGAACGTTCATGTCCACGATGCCTTCCTGCTGCCAGGCATCCCAGTCGGAATAGACATCATAATAGGGCCGAGTGCCCTGGAAGGCAGCCCGAGTGGAAGCGGCCGGCGAAGGATTCCATGTGACAGTTGAGCCGGACTGCTTCACCCAAGGCTTAGAGGCCTGGATCTTCGCATACACCCTGCGAACGAGCGCGGTCACCTGGTCACGCCGCCACTGCTTCCACTGCTCGCTGCTGGAGGAAGGCTGTCCCGAAAGCCCGTATCTGGCGTTATAGCGAGCCACGCTCGTCGGATTATAACCCTGATTGTTCGCCGTGAAGCGGATGTAATCATAATTGAGGCCGTCTACATCGAAGTTGTTGACAATGTCCATGCAAACGTCAGTCAAGTACTCCTCGCACAACGGATGGCCGGGATCGAAAGCTTTGTCGGAGGTTTCCGTTCCGGAGTCGGTGCGGGTCGGCCAATAGTTGTCCAGATTTGTCAAACTGCCGGTCGGAGTATCGTCATGCTGAGTATAAACAAGCCCGCCGGATGTGCGGAAAGTCACTATCCAACAATGCACGTCAATTCGCTGTTTACCGCCGGTGGTATCATGCGCGGCATTGATAACTGCCTGAAGGGAATTGAAGTCCGAGGGGCTCAGGCCCGACATATACGGCTCTCCCATCGAAGATGGATAATTGGCATCGCAATTGCGCCGTACCTGCACGATGACGGTGTTGCAGTTGGCATTTCGGATGTCGCCCTTGCTGGTTGTGCCTGGGACTCCCAGCAGCTTGTCCACCTGGGATTGGCTCAGGACGCCCGCGCCCCAGGCATCAACCCAGAAAGCGCGGTATTCGGCGGCACAGGCGCAGACGCTTAGTCCGATGAGTGCCGTTAGGATCAGTATGGGCAGAACGAGCTTACGCATTATCATCCCCTCCAGAGGAATAAACAGCGGAGTGCCGGTCTCGCACACGTTACCACTTAATGCTCAGTTTAACCGAAGAGGGGCGTTTGGTCAAGGGAAAAGCGCATAATCAGGCATAAATACCAGGTACGCGGAGCGCACCAGATGGAGTAATGGAGTACTGGAGTGATGGAGTAGTGGAGTACTGCGTGGGAACAGGCAACCGCGGATCCTCCTTCGCCGTGGCTTCGGCGGACAGGTGTTACACGGATGGGCACAGATTGTTCACCCCAGTTCACACGATTTCGCTGGTTGTTCACCGTTCATGGTTCACCGTGCTTGGTTCATGGAGAATGGGAAACATAAGTTGTCTCAAAGATTTCACAGAATTTACATTCGAAAAGGGCCAAAAACTCGCCTATATTATTGGGAGGCGATTTCAGATTGCAGATTTCAGATTGAAGGGGGGGAACCGCAGATGGGGAGAGTGATCAGTGAACAGTGATCAGTGAACAGCAGC
>DASRZD010000516.1:0-3565 GCA_035686805.1 Armatimonadota bacterium | reverse complement strand
CCCTGCTTCACGCCCTGATAAACTGTGGATCTGCAGCAGCCCAGCCGCCGCATGACCTCAGTAACCCTCACAATCTCCTCGGTCATTTCCATATCGGTGTCGCCTCCATGTCGAAGCCAAGGTCCTGCGTGTCGTAGTTGTCGCCCATCGGTTCGGTCATAAAGCAGATCGGAAACCATCGCCAGTCCGGAGCGCTTTCCGGCAGGTAATTGATGGCCGTGATGGCCTGGACTCCGCCTTGCCGCATGTTCTCCGGCGGGCTGGACGGCCACATGAAGATGCACTTCCCATCGAGTAGGCGCTGGATCGTCTCGATGAATGCCCGGCTCATGCCGGACCAGAGGATCACCTTCGGCCGGATCTGCATGGCGAACGGTCCATCCGTGCCCATGCCCTCCTGCATGCAGAACTTCCTCAGCATGGGGATAGTGACCCGCTCATTCTTCTGGATGAAATCGACGATCGTGTCGTCGATGCTCTCGGGTATCTGCTTCATTGCGATTCCTCCTCCGGCGAACACCTCACAAAGCAGCCGAGATGCCCGTACTGCCACAGCCAACTCAGTATCCGGTCGGCGAGCCCTCGCTTCGCTTTCCCCACCGGCCTTTCAATCTGAAATCTGCAATCTGTCAACACGGACAGGCGTCTGCCTGCAATCTGCAATCCGATCGCGCGATCTTGGGCTCGGTTATATGCTTGCAGAAGCTGCCTGCCCATCGGCGTCTCCCGCCATCCATCCGCCTTCAATCTGCAATCCGCGATCTGCGATCTGAAATCGGAAGTCCATTCCTCGCGAAATACTTCCAGCGCCTCCTCGGCCATCCGGAGCTCCTCTTCGGGCTTCGCAGAGATACGAGGCTCCTTGGTTCGATAAAATGCACAGCCTGCGCCCTCGGAGAAGTGCAGCTCGAACTTCTGCCCCGGATCCCCTCCGCAGTGACCAAAGTTGCTCTTCTTCAATCCAGTCGCCCAGGACCTAGTCCACCAGGCGCATGTCCCGCAGCAGTCATCCTTGTTCATGGTGCACCCTCGGCCGGCCGCCCTTGCATCGGTTTGGCAATTCACTCGGCTCGATACCGACCTCTCGAAGGTACCTGAACATCGTTGGACGACCGATTCCAAAATGACCGGCCACGCTTGGGGCTGATTGGCCGGACGAAAGCATATCAGCCATGGCCCTAAGCGTCGGTTCGCCGACATGCCTTGTACGCCGATCACGGCTGCCCGGCTTAACGATGCCGAGCCGCAGACACCGATCTCGAATACTGGTTGCCTCGCGTCCCAGAGCAACCCCGATGTCCGACCAACTATCTCCTCGATCAATAAGAGGCTGGATCGTGGAAATAAAGCTGGCGTTCTCCTCTTCTTTCAAGCGAATCGCAGCTTCAATCGCTCCCGCCTTCGCCGCGCTGTGCCTCCGCGCTAGTGCTCGCCTATGCCTAGGGGCGTTTCTGCCATACCTGCCGCGCTCTCGAGCCGTACGATCTGCCACATTCTCAGCATGACTTCCCTGGCTCAGATGATGAGGATTGCAGCATGGCGGATTGTCGCAGGAGTGAAGGATGTCCATTTGGGGATCTATCGGCCCATTCGCCAGGCGGTATGCCACCCTGTGGGCATATTCTCCTCTGCCCAAATAACGGAGATGCCCGTAGCCCATTGGGTACCGGGACCCCTGCCATTCCCAGCAATCGTCGGGGCCTGCAACAGCTACCCGCTTCCAGAAACCGCTATCGAACTCAAAGCCGTCGTACATGCTTTCCCTCCCAAAAACTGGTAATAGTACCAGGCTGAATGCCGGCTGCGTGTGTTAAAATAGAATCAGGCGGCCAATAGCTCGCCTGGCAGCACCAAGATCGTGCGCTTTTCCTTGCGGACCTCATAACGATCAAGGATGTCGCAGATCTCCTTGTAACTCAGTCCCTGAGAGCGGGCGAATGCCCCAAGGCTCACGCCGATGTCCAGGGCTTCCTTCGCCCTCAGGATTAGGTCTCTATGCTCATCAGGTATAATCACGTTGCTCACCTCCGGTTGGTGGAGAAATTACGCCACCGTTGAGATTGTACCACTGGTGTTGTAACTTTGTCAACACTTTTTTTTACTTACGCTTGATTATTTTTTCTGAGCGTGATTAACTGGCTTGGGTGGTGGTGTAATTGCCGAAGATAAATCCTGCGTTCGCAGAGGCGATAGATGAGATATTGAAGCGGCATGAGTTGAGCTATCGAGGGGCCAGCTACCGAACAGGTGTCAATCATACAACGATACTGGCCATGACAAAGGGCTATATCCCCGGCAAGGGCATCATTGTAGATTTCGCCGTGGGTCTGAAGGAAAATGTGAACGATCTTATGGAGGCGGCGGGTTACGATCGTATCCCCACCGAATATGTTTGCGACGTTACCGCTGATCAGGTCCGCGAGGAGCTGTTGGAATACCTGGTGGATGCGAAGAGGCTGAAGCCGGAGGACATCGAGCAGATACGAAAGGAGCTGGAGGAGAAATGATCAAGCTAACATCTCGTCAGTGGGGGTTTGCGATCCTGGGAATCTGTGGAGTACTCTTCGTCCTGATGATCATCGGAGCGGCCACCTCGACGGACAAGCCGCCGGCTAAGCCGCCTGCAGCGGCTGAGAAGCCAATCGCCACGCCTCCGCCGAAGCCCGCTCCGCCGCCTAAGCCTGAGCCTCCGGCATTCACCAAGTCGCAGATCGAGAAGCTGGTGATCGTCACCGTCGGCGAGTGTAATCGGGAGAAGGTGAAGCGCGTCCAGGCCATAAGCGTAGTGCCGATGCAGGGCGATCTCTGCGAAATACAGATTGACTTCGCGGGCGATGACAGCTTATCAACCAACCTTATGAGGAAGGGTATGCTCAATGATATGCGCAAGCTCGCTAAAGGAATGTGGGCGGCCTATCCCGACCGGATCGGTGAGTTAGCATTCGTGGCATCCTTCGCCATGAAAGATCAATACGGAAAGCTCAGCGAGGATCCCGTGGCCAGCATAACGCTCAATCGCTCGACACTGCAGAAGCTGCAGTTCGATAACTTATTCGGCGATGATATGCTCGCGGCCGCCGACGCCAGTTTCATTCACCCGGCGCTTCGGGGGAAATAAGCACAAAACGCCCCAGAATGCCCTAGAAATCGCCGGGGACGTGCAATCACCCTGCCCAGGGGGTCAGACGCCATACAGCGAGGCACACAGCCCTGCCGGCCGAGGCGCTGACTCGCCGGCTTGTCCGGCATCCAGTATTCAGCATCCAGTATCCAGCATCGAGAGGTTTGCCATTGGCCGGAAGCATCCTGAAACGTGGCGAGACGTGGTACATCGGCTTCGAGCTGCCGCCAGGCCCTGACGGCCGTCGCCGGCGCAAGATGCTCGCCTGCAAGTCTATGAACAAGCGCCAAGCCGAGCAGCGCCTGCGCAATGTCCTCAGCGAGATCCACCAGGGATCCTACGCCGATCCGTCCAGGCTCACCCTCGGCGAATACCTCAGCTCCTGGATGCAGAAGGCCGAAAATCGCCTGGCAGCCACAACCTACGAATCCTATGACAAGCTCA
>DASRZD010000515.1:0-2222 GCA_035686805.1 Armatimonadota bacterium | reverse complement strand
GGGGCTTACCCGTCGTAGATGGTGACGCCCTTCGCATCGAAGGCGAACTTGTATTTCGTGACCTCGCCCTCGGGATCCCATTCGAGCATGCGGTCATTCGTGATCACTGGGCAGTTCAGGCGGATCGCATGGCGGATGATCGCCTCGTCCGCCGCCGAGCCCGAATCGGCGGCAATCACGCAAGACTTGTTGATCAACTCCTCCAGCTTCATGCCCTGGTCAATCTGATAAATGAGCGCCGCGTCCACGTAGATGTAGATCGGGAAGTATCCCGTCCTGCGCAGCTCGTCTCTAAGGCTGATGATGTTTGCGAGACGAGGCATCTGCTGTCCATCCCAGGCAACATTGCTGCCGTCAACCAACACGGGCTTCTCTATGTGATTCAGGGCCTCGACGCACGATGCATCGAGCGCCGCCAGGTTCTTGAGGATGCTCTGCCGGCCGGTCTTGAGTCTAGCGAGGGCACGTCTGACGAAGGCCACCGTCTGCAAATCGTTCGAGTCCACAGCCTCGGCGATCTTCCTGATCGAGATGGTAACCTCCTGGTTGCCATCGCTGAGGGGGAATCCCTTATCGGGGTGAAGCTCGGCTGGAATGCGATATCGCCTCCGCATGCCGAGGTCTCGAACCGTCTGGCGATCATCCTGGAGCAGCGCGATCCGCAGATTGGTGGGGCCATATTCCTGCGCGAGATCGTCCATGGTCTCCTTGATGCGCTTGACGGAGCTGAGACCGATTCGCGCCCAAAGAGCGGGATGGCTGTCCACCCAGATGATGCCGAGCATTTCGAGGAGCATGCGGTCCTCGCGAGCTTCACTGATGAGCTTTTCCTTCGCAAGGGATAAATCGCGGCCGGATTCCTTTAGGAAGGACGCGAGGATGCCGGGCTGGATGCCGGCCACCAACTCGGGCAGGCAAACAAGCAAAGACTCGATGAGATCCTCTTTCATGAACGGCATGCCTCTGTCTCCTGGTTACTCACCTGTTCGACGGAGGTTTTGCCTAGTCCTGCTGCCTCATGTGGTCGTCATCCAGGGGGTTGCTCTGTCCCAATCCCGCAGAGTCATGTCCAGCGTCTTTGCAGCTTTGGAATCCCACTGCTCTTCGGCGCAGTTATGCATCTCGTAGGGATCTGAATCGAGGCAGTAGAACTGAGCCGGTTGGTCGGACAGCGCATGGCTATTCCCGGCGAACGGCAGGAAGTACAGGTGGTTCGACGTTCGAATTCCGGCTCCGTGGCCGGTCTCGACGAAAGCGTGCGGACGATCCGTCGTCTCGGACTCTCTGCGAACGATAGCGGCCAGACTGCATCCATGCGTGTGGGATTGGGGAGACGCCCCGGCAAGGTCCAGCAGTGTGGGCATGAGATCGACGAGCGAAGCGACCTGCTCGCCGACGACCCGCCCGGGCGTCACAACAGCCGGCCAGCGAAGGAGCATCGGGATGCGAATGGATTCTTCATTCGGGCCGCCTTTCTGCACCAGGCCAAGACTCCCAAGATTGTCGCCGTGATCCGAGGTGAGTACGACGATCGTATCGTCCGCAAGCCCGGTGTCATCTAGGGCTCGCAAGACGGTTCCGAGGGCATCGTCGGCCCATGTTGTCAGTCCATAGTACTCGGCGATGAGCGCGCGCAAGTCGTAACCCCGCGGGAGATCCTCAGTGTACGGTAGACGCATCTCGTAGTAGCGAAAATCATAGCGATAGACCCGGAACCAGTGATTCTGATCCTTCAACGGCGTCGTCAGATCCACATTCGGGCGAATGGGTACTTCCTCGGGAGAGTACATCTTTAGGTACTTCTCAGGCGCGTCGGCCAGGGGACAGTGCGGCGGAGAGATGTTGTAGTAGAGGAAGAACGGCTCATCCTTTCGGGCCTGAGCACGCAGGTAGTCGGCGACACGAGCAGACTCAAAATCAACGCTGTATCCCTCGGGGACGAACTCGGGCCCTCCATTCTCCGTGAAACACTGACCGGTGTGGCAGTGGTGTACCCTGGGGATCAGATGGTAGTCAAAGCCGATGTCCTGCGGCCAGGAGTGAATGTGCCATTTGCCGATCGCGGCCGTATGATAACCCGCTTCCTTGAGGCATTCCGGCAGCGTTCGCTCTCGAAGATGAGGGCGTCCGTGATCCGGATACTCCGGCATGCTGCCCCGGCCCGGTCGAGAAGGGAAGGCCACGTTTCCGATGCCGCCGGTGCACCTGCGATTGTACTGCCC
>DASRZD010000514.1:0-4595 GCA_035686805.1 Armatimonadota bacterium | reverse complement strand
CCAGGCGGCGGGCGGATATCGGAAGTACTATGACGGCACGCGGGAAGGGACTCTTCAGGGCGGCGGAACGGCGGGTGGCTTAGGGCTGGATGCCGAATTCTTCGAGAGCGTGCTCGTCCCGCAGATCATGATTGACGGCTTCCTGGGCTTCAAGCCAGGGGTGGATGGGTTCACGGTGAATCCCCGATTGCCCTCGGATTGGCCCGAGTTGATGATTGATCGGATTCACTGGCATGACCGGGTGCTGACCATTCGAGCTACTAAGGACTCGGTGGAGATTCGGGAGGAAGGGAAGAAGCCGGTGGTGATGAAGCCACCGGCGTTCGTGAAATAGCTAACGGCCGCCGTACTTATCTTCCAGGGCTTGGCAAGTCTTCTCGGCAGCGACCAGGCGAACCTGCGCTAGCTCGAGTCTCATCTCCGCCGCCCGCACGTCACTCTGTGGGCAAAGCTTACTGTTATAGCGCTGCAGGACATCCTCCAAGTCCGATCTCGCAGCCATGAAAGCGATCTTCGCCTCTTCCAGGGCAGACTCGGCATTGATCAGCTCTATCTTGAGGTCCGTTTCGTCTTTTCCGGAAGATTGCTTCGGGAATGCCGGCAGCTTGACCCGGCCTTCGATAGTGGCGAGGGCGGTCACGATGAACTCGACGGAAGTGTCCCCGAATTGCATGCTACCTGCGGCGATCACCTGCTCCTTGCCCGGCGCGACAAGGACAGCAACATCGAATGGCTTGCTGAATTGCTCCGGCACGTGACCGGAGATGCTGCCCGACCCCACCAGGCTGATCGCTTCGCCGCCGGGACTTGCATCGGCAGGAACAGGCGTGATGGTAGGAGTGAGCGAGACGTCCATGTTCAGGTCGCGCGGCTGCTTAGCAGCTGGGTCTTCTCCGACCTTTATCGATAAAGGCTGAGCCGTACCTTCGGCCCCTATGCTGAGAGTAGTGAAACTGCTCGCAGGGGTAGGTTTTGCTCCCCCTGTGCCGATGTTGATTCCAGCTCTCAACTGAATCTTGACCGCACGGGGAAGGGCACTGGGGGTATCCAGCATGATGATAGTGCCCGCAAGCCTCCTCAGGGCTTCTTTGCCACCCTTGGCGAGGATAGACTTCTCCGAGCTTTGGATGAGTTGCACCTGGCTGTCCGATGCGATGAGCGGAATGATGTGCCCTGCATCAACATATCTCAGGTTGAATATCTGCACCTCGGCGTCTTTAGGCAGATCAGTCGCATTTCCTGGTCTTGCTCTACCTCCTCCGCCACCGCCTGCTGCGCCATAACTGTTGGGTGCCGTCGGCAAGATAGCAAATAAGTTTTCGCCCGATTTTACCCAGGCTCCCGCAGCAGTCACGACCTGCTGAAGCGCGTCTCCTCTGAGCAAGTTTGATAGCTTCGCAGTCACCCTGGCCTGGTTCAACTCCGAGCTGACGGTGTAGTTGATGTCGGTACCTTTGAATATGGCGCTGATCGCCTCCGGCAGGGGCGCATTCTTGAACTCCATGTCGACGTGCTGTTTCCAGGGGTTTGCCACGGCATCGCTCGGCTTGTCGGCGGCGAATGCACACAGACTAGACAGGGTGAGGGCGATCAGGCTAAATACCACGATTCGTCTCATTATTCGTTCCTCCATTCTGTTCAGGCATTGTCTGAGGTTCTGACTCCGTGACCATGCACTTATATGATTGATCGAGATTGGGCTCGTCCCAGGTGACGTATACCATCGCTACCGGCTGGGTGTCGGGTTCGGAGGGCTTCACGACGCAGACCTGCTCCGGCGGTTGCTCGACCGGCGACTCCTTCGGCGCCGGCGGCGGAACTCGCTTCGGGCGGACGGCGGCCCGGCGATGATGCACTCGCCTGACCTTTGGCGTTTCCGCGATTGTCGCAGGCTTCGGAGTCTCCGGCACTATGACCGGAGGCGGCGCGGGCGCTTGCTGCTGGACGACCGGCTGCTGCTTCACGACTTGCTGAGGCGCAGGCTGATGGCGCGAGTTCACCAGCATGATCGCCGCCAGGACAATCGCCATCGGGACCGCCGCCCAGGCGAATCTCCAGGCCGACCTGGGCTTCGGCAGTCGAGCCATGACCGCCGACCTGCAATCAGGCGAATCGGGGACGCAGTCCGCACTCAGCACCAATCGGCTGAAAGCCTTTGCTTCTTCGAGTGCTTTGGCACAGGCCGGGCACTGAGCGATATGAAGCCGAGCGCCTTCCGGCAGCTCGATCCCACGAGCCCAATCCGAAATGGCATCATCAACTGCTACGCAATCCCATTTCATGAATCCACCTCCTCCAGGTAGGGCCGAATCTTGTCCTTCAGCAGCCGCCTGGCACGGTACAAGCCGGTTCTCACGCTGTCAGCCGAACGCCCGACTATCGAACCTATCTCCTCGCACGAGCGTCCCTCGATCTCGCGAAGAACGATCAGCACTCGATAGTGCGGCGGGAGTTCGCTAATCGCTGCCTGCACGACCGCCTTCGTCTCCGTCCTCTGCATGCATGCGACCGCGCCTGATTCGGCAGGGCTCAGGCGCTCCTCATCGAGCGGTTCGACGATTGTCTGCCGGCGCTTTCTAGAAAGGCAGAGATTCACCGTTATCTTGTGCACCCAGGTCGAGAACGCCGCCTGGCACTTGAACGTCTTCAGGCGGGTCCAGGCTCGCACGAACGTTTCCTGCTGAATGTCCGCCGCATCTTCGGCATTGGCGAGTATTCGGTAGCTGAGCGCAAAGACCCGATCCTGGTGACGCGCCACCAGTTCGTCGAACGCATCTTCATCGCCGGCTTGAGCCTGCGATACCAACTCTTCGTCTGATTTGGCCAATCAGCAACTCCGATCCAGTATCACTATCTTAGACTACAACACTCGGGCGAATATGAACAGGGCTTTTCGGAAATGGGACCAATGGGTCATATGGGACCCTTCGGCAGGCTCAGGGCAGGCCTATGGGGCCAGTCGGAGGAATGCGAGGGTCTGCTCCAGGGTGGGGATGCCGGCACGGCCGCCGAGCTTGGTGCATTTGATAGCGGCGACGGCGCTCGCGAATCGGATGATCTTGGCGAAGGGCCAGTCTTTCGAGAGACCGAACGAGAATGCGCCGTGGAAGACGTCGCCCGCGCCGGTGGTGTCAACGACTTCCACCTTGAAGGCCGGTTGATGAAACAGACCTTCCTTTGTGACGTAGACGCTCCCCTTCTCGCCCATCGTCACGACCGAGATCTTCCGCCGTCCGCCGAAGAGTCTGCGAGCCGCCGTCTCCGAGTCAATGTCGCCGAAGAATTGTCTCACGAAAAGGGATGAGGCGATCAGGCAGTCGGCCATCTCGACCAACTCCTTCGAGCCCTCGCGGACGCTGCCGGCGTCCATGACTACCGGTATCCCAGCCTCATTCGCCCAGGTCGCCGCCTGGATGGCAGCGCTGGGATGATGGGCGTCCACATGAACGACTTTGCCTGAGAGAACGTCCTCCCGGCGAAGTTCATGTCCCTCAAAGCGGATGCCGGAGTAGGTCCAGAAAATCGTGCGTTTGCCTGATGGCTTGTCCACCACGACGAAGGAAAACTGGGACATTGCGCCGGGCTGGATGACCATCGAGTCGGTGTGGACTCCGTCCTTCTCCAACTCGGCGATTATGAAGCGGCCGAAATCGTCGTCGCCGACCTTGCCGATGTAGGATGCCCGACCCCCGAGTCGCCCGACGGTCGCCATGGCGGTCGCCGTGATCCCGCCACCCTGGCGGCTGAACTCCTCCATGGGGATCTTCTCGTCAACCTCGGGAAACCGGGGAACGATGCCCAGGTAGTCAACTGCGCAGTATCCAACTCCGACGACATCGAAGGGCTTCATCTGCAATCAGAATAGCACAATTGGCCGGGTAAGCGAAAATCATGCGTATCTTTTTGGGGCTGATTTCCGTTATACATTTAGGGCCGGTAGTAATGTGGAAAAGGAGGCATGGCAATGCGTTTGCGTTTCGGTATCATCATATTCATTCTCTTCATCGCATCACTTGCGAGCGCCCAGCAGGTGGCGACACCGACGTTCGACCCGGATGGAGGGACACTGGTCGCAATCCGAAGAGTGTTGGTGCATTGCGCGACTCCAGGTGCAATCGTACGCTACACTTCTAACGGCCTGGAGCCGACCGAGGCAGACCCTGTCGTCCCGCCAGAAACGCACGTAACGCTGGATGCAGGATGCACTCTGAAGGCAAAGGCCTTCAAAGCAGGAATGGAACCAAGCGAAACAAAGTCAGCAATCTTTACTGTCAGAGTCTATCCTCTACTTTGTATGCCTGATGGTGGGCTATGCGCTGAACCGGTTATGTTAGCAAGTGAGCCATCATCAACGATCTACTATACCCTGGATGGCAGTGAGCCTGGTCCCGGCAGCCCATCAGTACCCACTGGGGGAAGAATTCTGGTGGATCACCCTGCTACATTAAAAGCTATTGCTTACAAAGATGGTCTCCTGCCGAGCTACGTCAAGACCGCCCAGTATTCGTTTCGAAATCCTGTTATCTTGCATGTGAGAGCTGACGGTAGCGACCAAAGCAGTGGCCTGAGTTGGCAAGAAGCGAAGCAAACGATTC
>DASRZD010000513.1:0-9744 GCA_035686805.1 Armatimonadota bacterium | reverse complement strand
GATGGACGCCCTGGCAAGCATGAGTTCATCTCCCTGCTTGCTTAAGAGTTGGAAAAGCGTATCCTGCCCGTAGACCACCCCTCGAGGACTGCTCCCTCTTATGGTAACCTTGCTTTCCGCCATCTCGATCGAGTAGCCGTCATGGGGCAGGGATGGATCGGTTCTGAGGACAATCGTCGCCTTACCGCCTTCCCTTGCTATCGGCCACATTCGCCCAAATCGTTTCTTTACGCTTGCCTGGAGCATCTCGGCGGCATAGACCTCCGGCTCGGACTTGCCGGTGACAATCACCGCCGACTCCATTGAGATCGCCTGCCCGGTGAGCCTGACCTCCTTCGGCCGAGGGACGAGCGTGGGTTGGGCAAGCGCCATTGCTGAAAGGACGGACATCACGAGTACCAATCGGAGCATCAACGTTCGACTCCCCTACGCCTTACATTCAACCAAAGCGACCGTACTTTCCTGCAAACGGTTGACACCTCCCAAAGCTGAGGTTATCATGGAGGCACGGGCATGGGATTCCCGATCGTTCAGGAGTTATTCGATCTCACTGGTCAGGTAGCGCTCGTTACCGGCGGAGCGCGGAATCTGGCTTCGACATGGCGCTTGCGTTGGCGGAGGCTGGGGCCGACATTGCCATTACCTCCCGGAATATCGAGGACGGCCGCAAGTCTGCTGGCAAGATCACTCAAGCCACCGGCCGCAAAGTGCTTCCCCTCTGCCTGGGCGTCCGCAAGGAGGATACAATGCCTGCGGTTTCGAATCCAATCGTAATATTTGCCCAAGCTAGAACCGGGAGCACGGTCCTCTACCGCATGCTGCAACTACATCCCCGACTTAACCTCGCCTTGGAACCATTCTGCGGTAAGTATCAAATGTGGAGCCCCGGCGAGCCAAACTATCTTGAGCTTATCGTCGATATCCCTACGCTGGAAGAGCAGTTGGCAGTGTTGTTCTCCAAGTATGATGGCTTCAAGGTGCTGGACTACCAGCTCCCCGAGGAGCTATACACGCATATGCTGCTTCGACCGGATATCACGGTGATCGCGCTTGGGAGGCGGAACATTCTGCAGCAAGCCGTCTCCGGGTTTATTGCAGGACAGACCGGCATTTGGCAGAAGCGGGACCTCAAGGGGGATGTGGAGGCTGCATACCAGGGTCTGAAACCGATTGATCTTGATGAGTTGAAGGCGACCATCGAGTATGCACTCGAAATCAGACAATACTACGCGGGAATCCTCGCACAGAAGCCATCCCACATGTACCTGCCTTTGTGTTATGAAGACCTTTACACATCGGATGTGGCACGCAATCGGGAATCGTTTCGCAGTGTATTCCACTTCCTCGGCCTATCCATGCCCGACAGCCAGGAATTGGATGACCTGATTAATCCTCGTGTGGAGAAGATCAATAATCCCGCGACCTATGCCTTGCTGCCGAACGCGAAGATCATTGACGAGCAGTTCGGTTCGGACGAAATAGGCTGGCTGTTCGAGAAGATGTAAAGCAAGTGACTTGATAATATGGGAACGCGGTTGCATAGCTATGGCAAGACAGACAGCTACGTTAGCCCATGTTGCGAGGCTGGCATCCTCATAATTTCTCTGTAACCCGTAGTGCGGCAGGTAGGACCAAGGCATGCTCGCCCGCTCCTATGCCATCCAATTCCAACCTCCGGGGAGCCAGCTTCTATCCTTCATTCACCCTGCCATCTTCCTGCAAACGGTTGACATCACGGAAGGCTGGGACTAAGATTGAGCTAGATGAAGCCGAACGTCCTGTTCCTCATTTCGGATCAGCATAACCGGCAGATCGCTGGATTCACCGGGAACCGGATCATCAGCACGCCGAATCTGGACCGCCTGGCATCCGAGTCCATGCAGTTCGAGAATGCCTACTGCCAGTTTCCGCTTTGCACGCCGTCGCGCATCAGCATGTGGACGGGACTGCTTCCCCATCGCGCCGGGGCATGGAAGAATAACCTGCCCATAGTCAACCCCACCATCCCCGAGCACTTTGCCGAGCACGGATACGTCACTTGCGGGGTGGGGAAGATGCACATTGGCGGCGAGAGGCCAATGAATGGCTTCCGGATCCGGCCCTATGGCGACCTCAAGCCGAACCGGTTTTGCAGCCACCAGCCCGATCCCTTGCAGACCGCCCGTACTCAGGAGTGGACCAGTCATAAGGTCGGCCGATTTCCATTCGCCGGCGAGTCGGAAATTCCCGAAGATCAGCTCCAGGAGCGCATCGTCACCAAGGAGAGCCTGGCGTTCATCCGGGAACATGCCGATCAGCCGTGGTTCGTTTGCGCATCATACTCGCGTCCGCATCATCCATTGACTGCCCCGCCCCGGTTCTTGGAGCGACATTGGCCCCATGGCCCGCAGCTCCATCCCTGGCCGAAGGGGTTCCCCGACGACCTCCATCCCCATGACAGGTTTATAGTTGAGGACTTCGGGCTGGCAAGGTTCAGCGAAGCGGATCGCCGTCGGGGTCTGGCTGCTTACTATGCCTCGGTCAGCTTCCTCGACGATTGCATCGGGGAGTTGCTGGCGGGACTGGACGACTTGCTGGACAACACAATTATCATCTACACCTCCGATCATGGCGACATGGCCTCAGAGCACGGTCTGTGGTGGAAGAGGAGCTTCTACGACGGCTCCGCGGGAGTTCCGCTGCTGATTCGAGTGCCTGGCCAGGCGGTCTCGAAGAGGGCTGATGTAGTCGAACTGCTTGATCTCTTTCCCTCTTTATGCCACTTATGCGGCCTCCCGACTCCCGACGCTCTGGATGGCGAGACTCTGTTCGCCGGCCGCACGAAGGACTTCGCTCGAAGCCAATTGGTGGAGAGGCCAGAGACAACCTTCCGCATGGTCCGAACCCCCGAGTGGAAGTACGTCGAGTTCCCGGAATACCCGCCGGTTCTGTTCGACATGGCAAATGATCCCGGCGAGGAGCGAAACGTCGCGGGCCTGGCGGAAGTTAATAAGGTTGAGGCTGATTTGCACAAGCAGTTGTGGAGTGACGGCGAGTCGTGGGAGAGCCTCTTCGACCGGCGGAATGCCGACCTTGAACGTGCGAATCGGGGCTTGCTGCACTATGAGGGCGTCACTCCGAACCAGTATGCCCTCCCCGACGGCACGGTTGTTGATGCGGAGACCGAACTCTATTCCGAGTATCTGAAGGAGTCATGATGGAAGAGTGGCTGCGGACAAATCCTGACTTGTTGGTTTACATACCGGAAAAGCCCGGCGGACCGGATCACACCAATCAGCACTTCAACGTCGCCGCCACCCCGGGCGGGGCATTCCTCGCGACCTGGACCACCGGCACTCGGGAGAGCGCTCCTGACCAGCGAGTAGTCCTCAGCCGCTCGACCGATCGAGGGAAGAACTGGTCGGCGCCCGAGGTGCTCGACGGTCCGAAGCCTGACGATCCTCCCGGCACGGGCCTCGCGAGCTGGCAGTTCCTGATTGTCGGCCCTCAGCGGCTGTGGTGCTTCTATAACAAGAATATCGGCATTGACGACGCCCGGACCGCCGACACGGGGGTCCTCCGAGGCCGTTACTCGGATGACGATGGGATCACCTGGAGAAAAACGTTCGACTATCCCATCGCCTCCAATGCCATCAGCCACCCTGACCCCAAGATCCCGCCGACGTGGATCGTCTACCAGAACCCGAGCATCACCCCCGAGGGGCACGTGCTGGCGGGCTTCACTCGCTGGGCGAGCAACGCCGTTGATCCCGGCATCGGCATGTTCGAGCGGGCATCCGAGATCTGCTTTCTTCGATTCGAGAACATTCTCACCGAAATGGATCCCGAGAAGCTGATCGTCACCACCTGGCCAAAGTCGCCGCGCGGACTCTCGGTCCCGAATCCGTTCCGCACAGGCATAAACACCGCCCAGGAGCCGACCGTCCAGGCGTTCTCCGACGGGCGCCTGATCGTCCTGATGCGCACTCTGCGAGGGCGAATCTGCTATGCCCTCTCGGGGGATGACGGCCGAACCTGGGATGAGCCCAGGCCCTTAAGGTACGCGCCCGGCGGCAAGCCGCTCCTCCATCCTATGGCCCCCTGTCCGCTGTATAAGCTCAAGGACGGCCGATATTTACTTGTCTTCTATAACAACGACGGATCGGGGCACGGCGGTCGAGGCCCGACGGACAGCATCAATGTCCGAAACCCCGCCTACATTACGATCGGACGAGAGGTCGCCGACAGGGACCATCCCATCCGGTTCGGCCCGCCAAAGCTCTTCGCCTCGACCGACTGGATCCCGATCTCAGGCACGGACACCGGTACGCAAGTTGCGACTTACTGCAGCCTGGTGGAGGATGGGGGCGAGCGTATCTTATTCTATCCCGACCGCAAGCATTTCCTCCTCGGCAGGTATCTCACCGATGAATGGCTTGCAGATTGTGATCCCGGAGGCTGATATGCAATTCCCGACGGTTCAGGAGCTTTTCGATCTCACGGGGCAGGTGGCGCTAGTTACAGGCGGAGCGCGTAATCTGGGCTATGACATGGCGCTCGCATTAGCGGAGGCAGGGGCGGATGTCGCCATCACATCCCGCAAGATAGAGTCGGCCCGTGAATCCGCCGCCAAGATCGCCAAAGCCACTGGCCGCAGAGTGCTTCCCATGTGTCTGGATGTCCGCGAAGAAGACCGGGTCGAGGCCGCGATTGACGCATGCCTGTCCGAGTTCGGGGGCATTGACATCCTGGTCAACAACGCCGGCAACGTCGTCAGCACGCCGGATAACGCCCCACTGGAGAGGCGCAAGCTGGAGGACTGGGAGTTTACCATTGATGTCAACCTGACCGGCACATTCCTTTGCAGCAAGCACGTAGTCGCCAAAGCCATGATGCCGCAGAAACAGGGAGTGATCATCAACATCGGCTCCATCGCCGGCATGATCGGCAAGGATCGCCGGGTCTACAAGGGCACTCCAATGGGCGGTGTCACAATGGACTACTCGGCGGCCAAGGGGGGAGTGATCAACCTTACCCGCGACATGGCATGCTACCTCGCTCCGCACAACATACGTGTGAATTGCATCAGCCCCGGAGGTTTTTGGCGCAATCAGCCCGAAGATTTCGTTAAGGCATTCAGCGAAACCATCCCGATGGGCCGAATGGGTCAGGATGGCAAGGAGCTTAAGGGCGCGGTTGTCTTCTTTGCCTCCGAGGCGTCCAGCTACTGCACGGGGCAGAATCTCGCGATTGACGGCGGCCTGACCGCCTGGTAGGTGACATTGATGAAAGGTCCGCGGCCAAATCTGCTTATCCTTTGCCCCGACCAACTCCGCGCCGACTGCCCTTCCTGCTACGGCCGCCGGACGATCGGAACGGCCAACGTAGATCGTCTGGCAGCCGATGGAGTGAGGCTCTGACATGAACGATTGGGTTAAAACCGCCAACCCCACGGACGACTGGAAACGAAGCAACCCCGACGTAGTAATCTATCTGCCCCAGGGCGGCGACCTCAATGATGGCGACAACGAGCATTTCCTCGTATTCGAGGCCCCCAAGAGCGATGAACTCCTGGCAACGTGGAACCAGAGTACCGTCGAAGCTCACGGAGACAATCACGTAGTTCTGGCTCGCAGCAGCGACGGCATCAACTGGTCGGAACCACAGTGGATCGCCGGAACGCACAGCGGCACGGACGAACCTCAGGCGAGCTGGCAGTTCCCCGTGGTGACCCAGAGTGGCCGCATCTACTGCTTCTTCACGAAGGCTGCGCAGGGCGTGCCGGGCGGACTGTCAGGCATAATGGGTGGCGTGTATTCGGATGATGACGGCGTGACGTGGACCGGCGGCGGCGAGATCAGGGTTCCGCCGGCGTTCGGAAAACCGTCGGACCCATCGCTTGAGACTGGCGGGTTCATCGTCTGGCAGATTCCCATAAGGGACAGCAGTGGCCGAGGCATTGCCGGGTATACCCTGTGGGACAAGGAGAACCAGATCGGCTCACTCCATTTCATGCGCTTTGAGAACATTGATGATGACCCCGAGATTGCGGACATTCGGGTTTCATGGCTGTCAAACGGCAGGAAAGGGATCATGCTATCCAGGTACGTGATCCCCCAGGGATGCGAGGAACCCGCCCTTGCGCTTCTCCCGGACAGGCGATTGTTCGTGACGATGCGCACTCTGACCGGCTACATCTGGTATTCAGTTTCTGATGACGACGGTGAGACATGGCGCGACCCGGAGCCGATGCGGTATATGGATGACGGCGAACCGATCAAGCATCCCCGGGCGCCGTGTCCCATCTACCGTCTGGAAGACGGCAGGTACATGCTCCTTTTCTTCAACAACGACTACTACGCGCGCAACGAACTCTACGGCGACGAGCTGCCGGAGAAGCACCCCGATATAAAGACGGGCCCGGTGTGGTCATACAGGCGTCCGGCGTTCATTGCGGTCGGCGAGTGTCACCCGAACGCACATCAGCCGATCTGGTTCAGCAAGCCGAAGCAGATCCTCGACACTGATGGGATCCCGGTCGGCCCTAAGGGTACATGTGAGATTGCCACCTACACCTCGCTGACTCACCACAAAGGCAGGCGGACCCTCTGGTATCCCGACCGCAAGTACTACCTCCTGGGGAAGCATGTCACAGACGAGATGCTTGCGGACATGAAGGTTGAGGCCTAAGATGCGCGTTTTGTTCATCATTATCATGGCGCTCGCATCACTTCCCGGCGTCGGGATGTCGAACACCTCGGTTGACCAGACTGCGTCCCGACGCTGGCACGAATGGCTCAAGAGCCGAACGCAATACCCCATAGCGGTCTGGGCGTATTTTGGCAAGTATGAGGGGTCGAAGGAGGAATACCAGACCTACGCCGACGCCAACCTGACCTTCGTGTCTGTTCCGATTTCCCAATATCAGAACGCCGTCTCGGCGGGCCTAGACGTACTCATCGGCGGCTGGGAGAAGCTGCATCTGAGCCCGAACCTTCTGGGGGAGCGAATCGAGTTCAGCAGCAATTCGAAAGGACGCGTGATCGGCTATCAACTGATGGATGAGCCCGAGCCGGATTCTTTCGATGCCCTCTCCAAGGCTGTGAAAACGATCTACGAATCGGACAGGTCCGGCGCAATCCCCATCATTGACATGCTGCCGAACTGGGCCTGGGAAAGGAACTCGCGCCGAACCGAGCGGTACGGCTATCACTACGATGACTTCATAGACACCTTCGTTCGAAAGGTTCACCCGCCAGTCCTGCTGAACTGCCACTATGCGCCTCTGGCGGACGGCTCCGACCGTCCGGAATACTACTCCAATCTAGAGACGTTCCGCGATCACGCACTGCGCAACGACATTGGCCTCATGGCGTTCGTGCTCGCCACCGAGATCACGAAGCAGTATCGCAGGCCCAGCGATTCGGACCTCCGGTGGCAGGTCTACTCGGCGCTGGCCTACGGAGCTCAGGGCATTTGGTACTGGAACTGGCGCATCAAGCCGGATACCAAGTACGGGTTCACTGAGGGACTGGTACTTCACGATACCGGCGAGCCGGCGAATGGCTACCACCTCGTCAGGGCGATCAACGCGGAGGTACAGGCCATCGGCGGAGTGCTGATGAGGCTGCAGTCACGGCACGTCTTCCACACGGGCGATTCCATCCCTCCGGCCACGATGCGGTTCCCAACCGAGGGGGATTCCGGCTCGTCAGCCGTGAGTCGGTTCGTCGGCGATCAGTTCATCGTCGGCGAGTTCCGCAATCAGGACGACGCCAGAGACGAAGACGCTTACGTCATGATCGTCAACAAGAAGCACGGCATGAACAAGGCTTCCACCGACCCCGATCTGGCGGCGACGGCCGTCTTCAAGCCATGCAGACCGTTCAAGTACGTCTATGGGTACAACCGGCGGGACGGGCGCTTGTGCCTGCTCAAGAGTGACGAAGGCGGGCACTACTCGGTCACACTCGGCGGCGGTCAGGGGATGCTGCTTCGCTTCTCCAAGCGCGGATGATCCTCACTGCAGCTCGTCAAGAGCATTCAAAAGTGCTCCCCAGGCGGAGTGAAGTCTCATCGGTTCCTTTTCATAGCGCACCGTGTCCCTGGCTACCATCTTCATGATCCGGTCAGCCTTGGCTTTGTCCTTCGCCGCCAGCATGGAGAGCAGGGTGTGGTCCTGCATGCCGTCTCTGAATGCCACCATCCGCATCGAGCCCCGAAGGCCGTCCGGGCCGGGATAGAACATCCAGTTGTCTCCCGGCGGATGCCCGGGATCCTGCGACCCGTTTGGCAGCGGACCGACCGAGGTCTTGTAGGGATCAGCGCCCCGATACATGTTGGCTGCCCAGTAAAGGTATCCGTCCGCATTCATCAGATAGCATAGCCAGGGGTACAGACGTGAGTTGCTCAGGCGCTCGTCCAGATGCCGATTCGGGTAGGGAGGATACGGGCTGCAGCAGTGATAGAGCCAGCTCTCCTGCCCGCGTGATTTCCTCTCGGCGACGAGTCGCTGCGCATGAGGGTAGATCATGTAGATATCGAAGACGTGCATATCCACGAGCGGCGAGTACTCGGGATTGGTCCTGACTGCGTCAATGGAGCGGACACCCGGCATGTGCTTCCTCAGGAGTGCTGACAGAGCCTTGTATTTCTCGAAGTCCTTGGGCTCGTCGTAGAGGTGCTGGATGTAGTCGTCCACCCACCCTTTCTGCTGGAGGTGCTGGTAAAAGCTGTCGAAGAAGATCGGGATGAACTCCATCCAGGCCTTCTGCTGCTCAGCCCCGCCGAAAAGCCAATCGGTCTTGCCTGAGGCTTCGTCAACGACGGATATCCCCCGGCCGCCCGGCAGTGTGAGGATTTGCTGGCCGGCCATCCTCTTGAAGCCCAGCTTGAGGAATGTCTCCATCCACCGATCGAACTTATCAAAATCGAAGCCATACGATCCGTCTTTCCGCCGGGTGGTTTGAATCAACGGATGCTCATAGTTGATTAGAGGCGTCCACAACGTATCCTGTCCATACTCCCTCAGCGTGCGCCCGGAATTCTCCAGCAGTCGCCAATGCTCTTCGCTCCACCATTCGGGCGGCTTCCCGCTGGCGAGGTCCTTCGGGTCGGGAGAGAGCCAGCAATGGGTGCTGAGCGCCGGCTCGTTGGGGAGAATGGTCTTCCCAACACGGAAGGAGAACTGATGCCCACAGAGCATGCCTTCGGTTCTCAACTCCAGGTTGCCATAGTAGATCCCTGGTTCGGCCTCGGGCGAGACATCCACTTCCACCAAAATGCCCTTATAGGTCAAGGGCTTCCCGCCAAGCTCTATGCTATCCGCTTCCTTGAGCACTTCGGCGACGCGGAAAGGGGCCTCGCGGACGAACTCTTCCATCCAGACCGGCGGCGGCTTGGTCTTGACAGAGGTTCTCATCCCGCCGTTGTTGTTCGCCTCGACAGGGACGTCAACCAACTGGTAAGTCTTGACTTTCGCGGCCAATTGACCGTCGGCATTCTTCAAAGGGCTGACCGACATCGAGTAATTCGTCTTGGATTCGCTCCGCGCCATGGCCGCGAACTGGAAGGCGACCTTCCCTCCCTTGGGAACGCTCATCGGCGATGGGCCGCTCGCGGGCATGTACGGCGGGCGGTCGGGATAGACGCGCTCGAGGTTGTCTACCTGCATGAGGTTTATCGGCTGACTCCAATAGTCGTTCTCGAGTTTCCGCAGCCTGTCCGCCCGAGCCTGCCGGCTCTTTGCCTGATCGGCAGCGACCT
>DASRZD010000512.1:0-4750 GCA_035686805.1 Armatimonadota bacterium | reverse complement strand
CCCGGCGTTCGCAATCCCCAACGCCGTGCGCGACTTCCTGACCGCCGGCATCCGTCTGACGACCACTCACAAGGAACTTGGAACGCAAATCCTGAAGAAAATACCCGCGTCCGCCAAGATCCTTGCCGAGTACGCCCGCCTCGACACCGCCGGAGAGCTCGACAAGATGGATCAGACCGTCCGGCGCCGGATCGAGAAATGGAAGGATTCGGGTGGAGAAACCGCGTTTTGGATGATTCCGAGGCTGGCAATCCAGGCGAAGAACATGCAGAAGGAAATGCGGAAGGCCGGCGGAGACGAGTCGCGCATCTTCGCGTGGGGCCGGCAGACAATCCGCTTCCTCGAGGACTACAACGGGGCTCTTGAGGGCGCCGCGCGGTTCACGGCCTTCGAACGGGCTCTCGAGCTCGGGGCGAGTGAGGACAAGGCGGCGCTGGTGTCGCGCGAGATCACTGTGGACTTTACCAGGCAGGGCGAGTGGGCCGGTTGGTTGGGCTCCCTCTACGTGTTCTCGAATGCGTCCCTCCAGGGCTCCCGCATGGTCTACGACACCCTCAAGACTCCCACGGGACAGAAGTGGCTGATGGGCCTGTCGTCGCTCGGATTCATGATGGGGCTGGCCGGCCGCGCGATGGGCGGGGACGACCCCGAGGACAAAACCGCATATTGGGACAAGATCACGGCCTATGAGAAGTCACGGAACCTGATTTTCATGTTGCCGGGCACCGAGGGCAAGCGCCTCAAGATCCCGCTGCCCTGGGGATTCAACGTCCCCGTCATGGTCGGCCAGATGGTCTCGGATGCGATGCTCAGTGACAAGGTGAGCGCGTTTGAGTCTGCTGCTGCGATCATGTCGTCCGGCATGTCGGCGTTCAACCCTATCGGTGACAACGATCTCAACGAGGCGTCCGGCTGGTGGCAGATGCTTGCGCCGTCCTGGGCTGACCCCGCGGTCGATGTCGCTTTCAACAAAACCTTTTGGGGCGGGCCGATCATGCCCGGGGGCTCGTCGTTCAAGAAGTCCGAGCAATACGGCATCCCCGGCAAAGACCACATGCGGTACTTCTCATCGGTCAGCAAAACCTCGAAGGAGTTCACCAAGGGGCTGTACCGGCTGACTGGGTTGGACGTTTCCCCAGAGACCGTGGACTACATGGTCGGGGCCCTGGCCGGCGGGCTGGGCGATGTCGTCAACAAGACAATCAACCTGGCGCCTGCGATGGCGGCACGTCATTCCCTCGCTGCGCATGAGATCCCGGTGCTGCGATCGTTCTACGCTGACGAGTCGGAGTTCTATGCTCCGCAGACCTACCGTGCCAATATGGGACAGTTCTGGATGCACTACGAGGAGCTGAAAGAGATCAAGAAAGAGAACCCGCGGGAGGCCGCGGCGTACCAGCGGCGCTGGGCCCACGTCCTGAATCTCCACGAGACCGTCAAGGCGACCGAGAAGAAGGCCGCGGAGCTGAAGAAGGCGGGAGTGGATAGGAACGACGCCCGGATGCAGAAACTCTTTAAGAACTTCAATCGGATGTATGATCGGGTCGAGGCAAACAAACGGAGGGCCCAACGGTCGAAACCCTCCATCATGAATCAGTGAGCTGCGCCGCCACCCGGCCGGAGGGTCCGCTCCCCTCGGTACAACGGCCGGGTGGTTTTACTCTCCCTCAAGCTCCTTCAGGATCTCCGCCCGCCGCTTGAGAAGGTACTCCCTCGCCGTGGCGATGGCGTCGTGCTCCGCCTGGCACTGGTCCTGCACCTCGAGAAGCGCCAGAATGTCACTCACGAGCGCCTGAATCAGCGCGGAACCGTCTGCGGCGACCTGATCTCGACTGAGATCGGCAGTCCATAGTTCAACGGTTGGGAGAGGCCCGAGCTCTGGCCAAGGGGCGGGTACCTCAACTCCGTAAGGCCGGGGTTCAATGGTCGTGACACATGGATATCGACTTGCACAGGACGAGGCTGTGGTGCATGCCGTGCATAGTCCAAGTAGTAGTCCCGCCAGTAGTCCACATCCCGCGAGTTTGATGCATCGTTCCATTGAATCACTCCCTTTTCTTTCAGTAGGTCCCATGCGTCCACCGCCGCCGTGTCACAGTTGCCCGAGCGGATCACTTCGACGATCTGGTCCCGCGGTACGACCCGAACCGGCCGCGGGCGGTTGAGGACTTCCTCATAAAGCGCATTCGCCGTGGCTGCCGCCTCGCGTGCTGCCGCCGTAGCCTCGTCCTGGTCTTCCAGTGCCTCTCGGAGCTTCCGCGCGTTCTCAGCGCGTATTTCGAGGTCTCTGGCCTGATTCTTCAAGAGGAGCTCCTGTTTCTCGAGCTTCGCCCCCAGGTGCGTGAAGTAGAGGGCCCCGCCGAGGATGATGAGGACGAACACTCCCGCTCCCACGAGTCGCGCGATTATTCCTGCTGGCATGATTTCTCCTTTCCTGTGCCCTTACATGTTGGGCACTCTCGTTCCCAGAGTCCGCGCCCGCCGTTGATGATTGTGTGGGTCTTGCCTTTCCCTTTACAGGTTTTGCAGGGCAGGCCCTTGCCGTCTTTCCCGTCACCCTCCGGCATTTTGGCTCCCTTCAGCTGGTTCCGTGTCGATGATGATAACGACTCCCGGCTGTTCGCCAAGCTCCGCCCACTTCTTCGTTGCATGAACCTCGTCCACCTGGGCGTCGTCCTTGTAGATGATTCCGGTCAGTGCATCCTCGATTGCCCGCAACAGCTTGTCGGTGTCCGGCATCTGCTTATGACGCATCGGCGCCGTCGGCTTGAGCTTGGTCGCGTTGCCTCCGGTGCCGTAGTGACCCTTCGGCCGCTTGAGCCTGAACAGGCAATGCAGGGTGACGGGCCCAAGGATCGGCTCACATCGCCACGCCTGCTTCGCAACCCACGCGATTCCCTCTCTCCAGGGGAGAAGTTTCTTGTTCGAGTGGATCATCGGCCGGCCGGCGCCAAGGGTTCTCATGCTCCCTTGCGAGATCGGGGTGCCGAACACCCTGAATGCAACGCTGCCGTTACCGTTCATGAGTCGAAGAAGTTGCCGGCGTCGATGTCGGGATTGGTGGGCCCGTCTTCCATGTCGCTATCGACGGGCTCGGGGTCCCCGAGGGCCTCCTCGATCGTCGGATACTCCGATTCTTCGGTGAACGGGAGCTCGGCGGGGTCGGCGCCCTGGTCGAGCGAGATCAAGAGCCGCTCGCGCTCGTTCTTGATAGCCTTGATCTGGTCGTTGAACTCCGACGCCGAATCCTTTTTGGCTTCCTCGAGGGCTACCTCGCGCCGGCACAGGTCGGCAACTCCTTCCAATAGACGCGCTCTGCGATCACTCATTTCCATTCTTACCTCCTCTTTTTGTTTTTGCTGGGCAATGTCGGCGTTGAAAAAGGTACTGTTCGAGCTCGGGGAGCCGGTATCTGATAGTTCCGGCGATTTTGTAGTATGGCGGTCCCTTGCCGTCATATCTGTATTGCCTTAACGTCTCCGGTTTCAGGGCAAGAAATTCAGCAACCTCTCTTTCAGTCATCATTGCATCCTCGAGGTACGGCGAATTCAGCTTTGGGGGTAGAAATCTGCTCATGCCTTCGTTATCACAGTCTCGGACGACACCGCCCGCAGTCCGGGGATGACCATGTTCTGCTTCTGTGCCTTCGCCAGCTTGTTGCACTCCTTCATGCTGACATCGAGGAGGTGCGAGAATACCGGGTTGGCCGCCACGAACGCGATCAACTCCAGCTTGTCTGTGACTTCCGCCCCCCAATTCGTCCGAATGTGCGTCCCCTCGAGCTTGACCGGCGCCTCTGCTCTGACGTTCGGAATGACGATTGGGGCCTCCGCCACCATCTCTGCCGCCTGCTCCTCCCCGGCATCTCTCAGGGCTTGGGCCTCAGCCTTGCGCTGTGCCTCCGCCTCTGCTCGCGCCGCCTTCGCCGCGGCCTCCTGTGCCTTCTGAGCCTCCGCGCGCTCCCAGGCCCGATATTTGCGGATTTTGTCGTCAAGGATTGCCTTCGCCTCCTCGACTGGCCGGAGGAGCTCGTCGCGCTCCGCGATCGCCTGCTTGTGCCCGTCGTGCCACCGCTTGATGTTCGGCGCACAGAACTCGGTGATTTTCTGCCGCATCGCGGCAATACCACGAAGAAAGGTGTTCGCCTCCTCGAGCGCCGGCACTGTGAACTCCTCCAGCGACAACGCCGCCGTGAGTTTCCAGCCTTCCGCCTCTGTCGCCAGCTTACTTTTTGGTTCGGTCATCCTCGGGCCCCTTTCCTGTCTTGAGCATTTTGACTGGTCGAAACCTGTCCATGTCGTTGTCGGTGTAGCAGGCCGCGCAGACCTTCGAATTGATTTTCGACATGAGGCATTGTGGTTTTTCTTCCATGCACACGGAGCAAATAATCAACTTTTTCCTCCTTAGAATCTTCTCGAGCGCGCGCCGCATCTGCTCCCTGGCGGCCTCTGGCTTGGTCACGGCTCGCGTTTCCACCGCGCGATTGATAGTGCCGCGTAGAACACGTTCGGGTTGAGCTTGTAGGACTGGACACGATAGGTGCCGTCCCCAACTAGGCGGACCCCGAGAAGGTTGGTAATAACCGAATGATAGGATTCGGCGTAGGCGAGGGCGTACCCGGTGAGCTGGATTCCGACCGCCTTGGTGAGCTGCCCCGTCTTGTAGTCCAGAATCGTCTTGATCCCCCTGGATTTCCCCACTCCGTCGAGCGTGCCGGCGTACTGGTGGCGATTCGACCACACATGGAGCT
>DASRZD010000511.1:0-2404 GCA_035686805.1 Armatimonadota bacterium | reverse complement strand
AGGCTTACGATGAAAACTCCCAGCCCCCAATATGCCCAGATTTTCTGGACTTTCCTAAACTGTTCGACGCTTTCCCATTTCCTGTTCTGCCAGGCCCACTCACTGCCCTTTACCCCGAGGATAATGGCCATGATGAGGCCGGCATACGGGACAAGTGCGAGCAGACCAATCCAGGTCTTGTTGCCGATGGACCAGATCCAGTTGAGAAGAAAGGCGCCCCAGTTCCAGCCCTTGATCTCATCCGGTACTACCGACGCTGCGCCTTGCCCTGACGTGTTCTGCATCTCCATGTCATGCCTCCTGCATTAGATGACTACCGCTTGGTTATTCTGCGGGTCTTTCGCAAAACCCTTTTTTTCATAGGCAGGGAATCGCGTTTCCCCCGCCGAACGTGCGATTGTTCCTTCCCCCCCCAAGAGGGGGGAGGGTCAGGGTAGGGGGCAATGACTCTCCGTGAGCGTATTCTCTCCGTCTACAGGGGCCAGACCCCGGATGTCGTCCCATTCATGCTCGACCTGTCCCACTGGTTCTACCACAAGCATGGGATGCCCTGGGACCTAAGCCGAGCTTACGATAAGCCCGAATCCGAGCTGATTGACTATCACAAGGCCCACGGCATCGGCTTCTATATGCCGAACCTGGCATCCTTATACTCAGCGTCATACGCCAACGGCGTTTTCTCCGAAATCACGCATCACGCATCACGAATCATGTGGTCTCTGAGCACTCCGCTCGGCAGCATCGAGCGCGAGCGCGTGTGGCACGAGCAGACCTACGCCTGGGCCATGAGCAGTTGGGGAGTGAAGTCGGAGCATGACCTGAGAGTCCTGGGTTATGCCATGAGCGGCATGGAGTTCGCGCCTCACTGGGATCGCTACCAGGCTTGGGCCGATTACGTCGGCGATCATGGGGTGGTCTACATGCCTGCGGGTTACAGCGCGATGGGTCAGTTGCTCCACTACTGGATGGGCGTCGAAGGGACGATGTATGCGATCTACGACTGGCCCGAAACCATGCATGAGGTTGTGGATCAGATCAACGAAAGCAATCTCCGTCTAGTTGATCTCCTGGCCTCCAGCCCCGCTGAGATCATCATCATGGGCGACAATATTTCAGCCGATGTGCAACCGGCAAGCTTCTTCGATGAGTGGTCGCGGCCTTATTATGTGGAGGCTATCAGGAGGCTGCATGCGGCCGGCAAGTATGTCGCCGTCCACATTGATGGCAAGCTGAAAGGCGCTCTCAGGATGATCCGTGACACCGGCGCTGACTGTGCCGACGCCGTGACCCCTATCCCCATGGGCGATCTGACCCCCGAGGAATGTCGTGCCGAGGCCGGCTCCGACTTCATCCTCTCGGGCGGAGTCTCGCCTGACCTCTGGCTTCCGAACGTCAGCACCGACGACTTCAAGGCCGCAGTCATCCGCTGGGTGGATCTCCGCAAGCTCAGCCCGAGGTTGATCGCCAACGCCGGTGACCAGGTCCCTCCGGGGGCACTCGAAGACCGCATCGAGATCATGCGCGACTTGGTCGAGACCCACGGGAGATTTTACTGAGAAAACAGGGGAAGGATAGTCAATCACATTCTAAGAACCGTACATGGAATCAGGCAATTCCATGTACGGTTCTTAGGAGGAGCGAGCAGTGGCAAAACCGATTTCACTTCAGTTGTACACTCTTCGGGAGGCGGCGAAGGATGACTTCCCAGGGGTTCTGAAAGCAGTTGCGGACATAGGCTACGTCGGCGTCGAGTTCGCCGGTCTCCAAGGCCATGATCCCAAGGAGATTCGGAAGCTGATTGACGACCTCGGGCTCAAAGTCAGCAGCAGCCATACCGGCCTGCCGACCGCCGAGAACATCGGGCAGTTGGCGGATACCGAGCTGATCCTTGGCAACAAGAAGGTCATCAGCGGATTCGGGCCTGACCAATTCAAGTGCGTGAACTGCGTGAAGGATGCGGCGGCGAAGTTCCGAACGGCGGCCCAGCTTGTGAAGCCTTTCGGCATGACCTATGGCTTCCACAATCACTGGTGGGAGTTCCACACGGTGGACGGCAAACTGGTCTATGACGTTCTCATGGCCGAAGCGCCTGATGTCTTCAGCGAGCTGGACGTCTATTGGTGCGCATACGGCAAGGGGGACCCGGTGAAGGTCGTCTCCCAGTATAAGTCCAGGCTGCCGGTCCTTCATATCAAGGATGGCACGCTCGAAGAGAACAAGCCGCATCTCGCCGTCGGCTCGGGAGCGCTCGACATACCGGCGATCATCGGCGCGGCCGATCCGAATGTCCTCGAGTGGGTGATCGTCGAGCTGGACAACTACGACGGTGACATGTTCGAGGCCGTCCAATCGAGCTATGACTACCTGGTCGGCTTCGGCCTGGCCCTGGGGAATAAGTAAGACC
>DASRZD010000510.1:0-4262 GCA_035686805.1 Armatimonadota bacterium | reverse complement strand
GTCTTTGTAGGTTGATTTCTTAGCCATTGGTAGTCCCCCTCTATCACGTCCGCCTCGAGCCGGGCCTGGCGGTTAGTCTCTCGTCAACGATGACGTCCTCAGTCCCCTCTTCGAACGCGAACTTGGAAACCTTGATGTGGTCGGGTACGTCGATGGGATACTTGCCGTCGAAGCATGCGAGACAGAACTTGTCACGCTTCAGGCCGATCGCATGCACCAGACCGGGAATGCTCAGGTAACCCAGGCTGTCCGCGCCGATGTGGTCGCGAATCTCCTCGACGGTCTTCTGGCTGGCGATAAGCTCTTTCTGCTTCGCCATGTCAATGCCGTAGAAACACGGATACTTGATGGGCGGCGAGCTGATCCGCACGTGGACCTGCCGAGCGCCCGCATCCCGAAGCATCTTGATGGTCGGGCGGGTGGTGGTCGCTCGGACGATGCTGTCTTCCACCATCACGATCCGCTTGCCAGCGAGTGCCTCTTTGAGGGGGGCGAGCTTCATCCTCACGCCCTGCTCGCGCATTCTCTGATCCGGCTCGATGAACGTCCGATGGACGTAGTGATTCTTGACGACTCCCTCGCCGTATGGTATCCGTGACGCCTCTGCGAATCCGATGGCGGCCGGAATCCCGGTGTTCGGGATGGGGATGACCATGTGGGCGTTCGGGCAGGGCCATTCCTTCGCCAGCTCGTGACCCATCCGCCGCCGAGCCATGTGGAGGGTCTTTCCGTACATCATGCTGTCCGGCCGAGCGAAGTAGATGAACTCGAAGACGCACAGGGCATGCCTCACAGCGGGAATGGCTTGAATCTCATGGACGCCGGACTTGTCAATAACGACCATTTCGCCGGGCTCGACTTCCCTCATAAACTTGCCCCCCACCAGGTTCAGAGAGCACGTCTCGGAAGACAGGATGTAGTGCTTCCTGTTCAGCCGACCGAGGCACAGCGGCCTGATGCCGTACTCGTCTCGGACGCCGATGAGCTTGTCGGGAGTCAATATGAGAAGCGAGTAAGAGCCGGAAGCCTTGTGCATCATGGCCTCGATGGCTTTCTCGACCGTGGGCTCTTTGCTGCGGGCGATCAGCCGGGCCATGACCTCGGTGTCGCTGGTTGACTCGAACTGATCCCCTGCTTCCTCGAGCTCGGCTCTCAATTCGGTAGTGTTGATGAGATTGCCATTATGGGCAATTGCGATCGTTCCGTAGGGGGACTCACAGACGATGGGTTGGGCGTTGCAGAGGGTGCACGAGCCGGTGGTGGAATACCTGTTATGAGCGATGGCGATGTGGCCGGCGAGGTCCGCCAGGTTCTGCTCGTGGAAAATCTGGTTGATGAGGCCCATATCCTTGAAGATGCGGACCTTAGTGCCGTCAGAACTGGCTATCCCGGCGCTCTCCTGGCCTCGATGCTGGAGGGCAAAGAGGCCGAAATACGCCAGACGAGCGACATCCTCCCCCTCGGCAAATATGCCGAAGATCCCACACTCCTCGTGTGGGTGGTCGTTGTCGTCTCTACACTCAATCATACTTCAAGCAACTCCTAACCAGCACAACTCTCGCCATCCTCTCCAATTCTTTCATCCTCCTCGGCCTCTTCACAGCGGCAGGCCGCATGTCTAGCTAGTGAAGCGTTGTCAGCAAACAAATCGATCTGAGGCTTGCCAACAAGAGTGTTTGGGGCATAACCCAAGCTGTGAATCCACTCAACAAACCTATCGAAGTAGCACTCGTTCTTTGCAGAACGGTGCCCCTGGCCCTGCTTCACAATGGGTTGCAGATCTGGCGGAAGCTCCACAGCTCGGTCACCAAAGTAGAAGAAGTGCTCGGAAAGCAATGCGTACCTTCCACCGAGGTCACGTGCCATATTGCCGACGCTATGCACTCCGGTTCGCTGTATGGGTTTGCCGCTGGAGAAGTCATATATCGAATCTCCAAGTCTCTGCCGAGGGTCTTTATGCTGCCAATCCGGAATCTTCCCCGGAAGACTCGCTGATGTGAAACTGTCATACTCGGCCATAGACTTCTTGTCGGTCACCCTCATGGCGCATACGACCTTTCCACTGATGTCGCCGATTCGAGTATTGACCGCTCCCGTCCCGACAATCCAGTCGCCAATCTTAGCTATTCGGCGGATCACGGGCTTGCAGACGGCGAGCGTACATACGCCCCAGTACGGATTCGGCGCAGCGCCGTCATCATATCGAAGACAATACGTAAATAGCGTAGGCATCATAGTCCTCCGGGCTTTGCTTCTCTCTTGTAGTAGACTATTCTCCTGAAGGTCGCCTTATTTGGTTCGAAGAATGACTCCCCAAACTTAGTAACCCATTCGGAGGTGACCTTCTTCGTCCAGTTGCCGGTGGTGTCGTACTCGTATGAGTAAGACTCCTTAAGAACTAAGGAACCGTCCGCATTGGTCCAGCAGTACTCATCTTGATTGCCCCTGGAGTCGTAGGAGTACGCCTGCTGGTCCTGTAAGTGTCCTTTGGCGTCGTATAGAACAACCTTAAGGTTGTTGCCCTTGCCATCGTAGGTATAGATCTTCTTCCCGACAGACTTACCATCGGCATCGTACTGGTCGCAGCGAATCCTGTGACCTTTGGCATCATACTTGTAGACATCCTTGCCGTTCGCTCCAACCCCACCGTCTGCATCATACTCGGTCGCTTGAATCTCATTCCCTTCGGTATCGAAGACTGAAATGCGCTTATCTCGCAGTTTGCCGTCCGCATCATACCTGGTCATCCTAATGCGATGTCCGCCAGTATCATACAAATGCACTATTTTCTCGTCGAGCGAGCCATCTGCAGTGTAGCCAGTTACTTCTATCTCATTACGATTTGCATTATAGGTGTACAGGTATTTCCAAGCCAGCAAGCCATTAGCATAAAGGTCATGTTCGACTTTATTGCCACTAAGATTGTACGATACTTCCTCGAAGGTTTCGCGCCGTCCCTCCACCCATGTCCCGTATCGATCTGCGTACTCAGCGTTCTCTGTGCGTACACTCTTGACGGCTCCAATTAGGCCTGCCTCCTGCCAATCTGTCTTGCGTCTTTCAACTCGTGAAGAGTCACTGGACTTTGGAGACTTGGTGGTCTCAGGCACAGTAGAGGGCCTGCATCCACACGGAGTTACGGCCGTGGTCAGCGTGAGCACGAGAAGGGATTTCCACACATACCTCATATCTCCACTCCATACCCGAGTGTATGGCCGGCACCCTGTTCCCCCAACTCACCGCAGGCACCCACGAAGACCTTCTCGCTGATCTTTGCCATCATCTGATAGAGGTTAGTGATTATCCGAGTGAATCTCATGTCAAGTCTTTTCCCCAGCGTCCTATGCAGCCGGTCGCTCTACTAGAGCGATATCTTCCAGCACAACTCGGCGGAACACTTCCGGATCGCCGAATCGTTCTCGCGCATCCAAAATCTCAACTCCCGCAATGCGGCCGTCCTCTGCGTAGTCCACGGCAATGCCGTCTGCGACGTGCTCAGTAGTCACAGTTGTCTCGATGAAGCGTATGTAAAGCGCGTCTGCTTCCGAGTCATACGTGATTCTCATGGAGTTTGAGCTATATCTCCGGGAGCTTTTCTGCCCAGTTCTGTGCGGTCAAAGTCTCTGTCAAAACTAATCAGCGTCAAGTTGAAATGGTCGGCAGCGACGTACTGATATGCGTCCTCAAAATCCAGACTGAACTGTTTTGCCGCCAAGATAATGCGTTCAGTCTCTTTCGCGGCCAGACGGCATACGGTGACGTCGCCATCAATGAACGTGTCCTGAACAAACTTCAGCAGTAAGTCCATTTCCTTGAGCCTGCTCAGTATCACAGCCACGGAATGGAAAGCGAAGTCAGTGATAAAGAGGTGATCGGATGTGACTCCGTTCAGAAACTGCCCTGCCTCCTCGGATCTCTCCTGGTCTAGCAGGCGTTCTATCCAGACGTTTGTATCGACTAGGTACATGGATCAGTCACCTCGCCACTCCAGGGCTTTCTTCTGCAACTCGAGGGACGTATATTGGTCCCGATATCTCCTCAGACCACCTGCCCAATCCTGACGTAGTCTTTTCCCCTTCTTTCGCTTGCTCTTCTGCAATACGAATTCGGCAAAATCCTGTACTTCCTGCTGCAGCTCGGGAGGCAATTCCTTCAATATTCTGTCAATGGTTTTCATTGTTCTCCCTCAAATCCCCAGTCTCTCGAAGATCACGTCCACGTTGCGGACGTGGTGCTGGTAGTCGAATATCTCGTCAAGCTCG
>DASRZD010000509.1:0-6484 GCA_035686805.1 Armatimonadota bacterium | reverse complement strand
ACTCGTTAAGTCCACGCAAGTCAGCGCCGCGTCCGGGAGGCAGATGATGGTTTCATCGGGGCGGATCTTGCTGAGGATTTCCTCGGGCGAATCGAGCGGTTTCAGCCAGTAATGCTCGATCTGGTCGGCGGGCAATGAGCTATGGAGATAGACTTCGACCCCCTCCATATCCCTCACGTACTGATAGGCCTTGTGCCCGCCCATGACGAACCGCTCGCGGATTCGGTTGAAGATGTCCTCGGGCGACTGCGCTTCCCTCATCCAGCGGTCAAATAAGTTGCTTCCATGCCCTTCGCGGCATTCCGCCAGGATGAAGATCTTCCCGCCGTCCTTTACTATCCGTCTCGCCGCCGAAAGAGCTTTTTGCGATTGATAGAGGTCAATGTCCTTGGGATATCCGCCCGGCGAGGCGATAACGACGTCGGCCCGCTCCGGGACGCAGACCTTATACATGCGGTCAACCAACTTCGCCCCCGCCCGATGAGCCTCTATCATATCCCCCGCGAAGGCGCCTACGACCTCCTTGCGGGAGTTCTGGACCACATTCAGGATGAAGTCCACGCCGGCCATCCGACCGGCCTCATCGATCTCCAACCTGACCGGATTCCCCTCGATTCGGCCCATACCCGTGCCGGGGATTTCCATGCGTGAGTGATTGGTCTCGATGGCCGCATGGTCGGCCAGGCCGGGGTAGACGCTTTTCGCTCCGCCGCCGCATCCGCAGAACTGGTGATAATCCACGTCGCCGGTGAGAATCTTGAGCTCCGCCTCGGCAAAGGTGCGATTGATCTTGAGGTGTGTGCCAAGGCTCGTAAACCCGATGTCCACCAACTGCCCCCGATTGTCCGGCTGATGGTTGATTATCCGCACTCGTCTCTTATGAGGCCCGATCCATTTGTCGAGTTCCTCCGGAGTCATCGCTCGGTGAATGCCCGTGGCGACGATGACCGTTATTCCATCCTCCGGGATGCCTGCCTTGACGAGCGCATCCAGGACGGGAGTCAGCACGTCGGGGTAGGGGACCGGCCGCGAGATATCGTCAACCACCACGGCCGCAGTCTGCTTCCCGACGGCAAGTGATTTCAGAGGGAACGTGCCTATGGGGTTTGCGAGAGCGGCCTCGATCTCGGCCCGCAGATCGGGCACGCCCGGCAGGTCATCAGCCTGGCAGACCGCGAGGACCCGATCCTCCGGCAGATCGAGTGAGATGCTCCCGCTCCCATATTTGAAATCAACCTTCATATTGACTACTTGCCGAACACAAGGCCATTGAGATGGAATCCAAAGATCAGTGATATGCTCAGTGTTGCGACTACGATGGTCGTGATCAGCCCGACCGCAAACCCCTTCCATCCCAGCTTCCTCATGTCCTTTAGATTGGTTGTCAGTCCGATTCCCGCCATGGCAATCGTGATGAGCCACATGCTGGCCGTCGCCAAGTACTGGAACAGCGGGAACAGCGCGTGAGGCTCCTTTGCCGAGCCGACCAGCCCGAAGTGGGTCATGAGGGTTCGGAACAGCGCCATCAATACGAAGCCCAGCACGAAGATCGGGAATAGCTGGATGTAATTGACCTTGATTTCCTTGTTCTTCTCTCGGCGACTGCGGAAGAGATAGCCGAACAGGACGACTATCGGCGCTATGAACAGGTTTCGTGTCATCTTGACCGTCGTCGCCACGTCACCCGAGACAGGGCTGTGGATGATTCCAGCGGCCACGACCTGAGGAGTGTTGTGAATTGCCGTCCCAGCCCAGATTCCGAATCCCACGTCCGACAGGCCGATGCTTCTACATATCGCCGGGTAGATGAACATTGCCGCCACTCCGAGAATGGTGATGGTGCCAACTGCGAACGTGATATCCGAGTCCTCTGCCTCGATCGCCGGCGCGGTCGCCGCAATCGCGCTCCCGCCGCAGATCGTGCATCCGACCGATATCAAAGCGGCGAGCTTGTCTCTGATGTTAAAGAGCTTGGAGAGATACAGCGAGAGTGTCAGCGCAACGGTGATGATGATAACCACCACACCTATCGCCAATCCGCCCATCTTCATCACGTCTATGAAGTTCAACTTCGATCCCATGAAGATGATTCCCAGGGAGAGAACCGACTTCAGGCAGAACTTAGCTCCCGGTGCGACTGATTTCGGCAGCTTGATCAGATTATTGACCAGCAGGCCGATCAGGATCGCCAGCAAGACGCTCTCGATCGGATGCTGCACCACCCCGTGCTTGCTTATGGTAAATGGTGCGAACGGAAGCTGGTTCATCAGGTACGCGGCGACTCCGATGACCGCAGCCAGCGCCAGCCCCGGCAGGACTTCCTTCTTCACTTACTTAGCCTCCCCCTCGAAAACGGTTATAGGTTGTAGGTTCTTGGTTTTAGGGCACCCTATAACCCACAACCCAAAACCTATCTTGTGAATCCTGGATTCGAATTATATGCCTGCTTCAGCGTATCTCCTCGCAGTCCCTGGCGGAGCGCCTCCAGAGCGAGGATCTCCTCCGGCGGGATATTGCCGAGGTTGACGTTGCAGCCGAACCGCATGATCAAATGCTGCTGCTGATTCTTGATCGGCGCTTCCCATACGAGCGAGTTCAGATCCTTTACGCCGGCGATGATCGAATCTATCTCATCTTCCTTGACCTTGCCGTCCTTGTCATAGATCCCGACGCCCTTGCCCGCCTCGCGAGCTTCCACGATCACCTTGAAGCAGCCGAGTTCCAGGTCGCAAGCGATCTCCTCGTGCATGATGTCGGTGGCAACCTTCTCATTCGGATCCTTCTTGCCGACCTCACTGATGACCTTGAACCCAGCATCCAGCGCACGCTTGATGATGTCCTTGCGAGCATCCGAGCAGACCTCGATTGTCCCATCGCTGACCTCGATCATGGTAAAGCCAAGCTCCTTGGCCCGCTTCAGGTACTCAGGTACGCGTCCCTGCCAGATCGCTACCTCCAGGAACGTCCCACCCGGCATGACGTCAACTCCCGCGGCACGGATGATCTCATTCTTCTTCTGCAGAATATCGGCTGAGTAGAAAGCCGACGTGCCGAACGTGAGCTTGATGTCGTCAATCCAGTCCGCCGCAAGCTCCATCAGGTCTTCGGTCTGCCTCACCCCCAGGCTCTTGTCAATCACCATCGTGAAGCCCGACTCGCGGGGCTTCCTGCTCCTGCCCGGCACGGGCATTTCGAAGACGTTTTCCCAAGCGTTTGCCATTCTCTAGATTCCTTTCATGCAGCTTTTCGGGCCCGTCAGCACTGATCGAGCCTCTGTTATCCGAACCATGAACTCATCTGCGAACTCCAGCCGGGCCGCCCCCAGCTCGGGGGAATCGAAGCCCTGGATGGGCAGTTCATCGTAAAGCAAGAATGTCGAGCCGATCTTCTCCGTCAGATTGTCGAACAATCGCCGTCGAAGGCCCCGGCCCTTCTTTGCCGGCGATATCTCGGGGTCACCCCTCCCCATCTCCACCTTCGGGAAGACGACTGAGATCTGCGGGTTCACCAGGCAATCGGCTTCGACTGCGACCGGGTTCATGTCAATCGCGAACTTGTGTCCCCACACTTCCGTCACCTCTGGGATCTTGATCTTCAACGGCTCGATCGCGCCGGGGAAGTCAATCGTGAGGTTGCCGACTCGGACGTTGTCATAGAGAGCGCCCTTGTGGATCACGAGATCGTTGCCTCGGAACTCGCAATGCGCCATCTCGACCGTGAGGACCTTCCACCCCTGCTCGATGGCGGAGAGGATGAAAACAGTCTTCCCGCTGGCTGCCGGTCCTGTGAACATTACCAGCCGATTCTCGGCTTCCCGATAGATCGCGCTCGCATGGAAGCTGAAGACGCTTCTCCGCTCGAGCACCACCAAGAGATACTTGAATAGCAAGCCAAGATTGCCGAAGAGCGAGTACCGGTTGTCACTGCAGGACTTCTCCGCCTCGGTGAAGTCCCCCTCCGCGATCAGCCTCATGCCATCTATCTCTAGTGATATAGGAGCGCCCGGTACGTCATGCACCCACAATTCGGCGTCAACATTCTCATAGGGCACATTCTCTACCCGCCAGACATCCGTCAGGAGTGATTGGAGGATCATGGATTCGAAGTATTGGGGGTCGGTAATGAGAGATTCATTGTTCGAGGCAAGGCCGATAGTTGCGCCGCAGACTCGGATTCCTCGCTTGAACGGAAAATTGTTCAAATAGGTCGGTTTTCTTGCCATGCCCTCAGATACCCCTTGACATAATGTACCATTACTGTATAACATAAGACAGTTTTGCTTGTCAAGCAGTGGCCTTGACAACAGCAGGTCAATTGGTTAGCATCAGGTGATACGGGAGAGTAAAAGGAGATTTGGCCAATGAAATTCTTTATTGACACAGCGAAAGTCGAGGAGATCAAGGAAGCGTTGTCGTGGGGGATCCTCGACGGCGTGACCACCAACCCCTCGCACATCGCCGCGACCGGCAGGCCGTTCCTGGAGGTGGTGCGGGAGATATGCGAGCTGGTTCACGGGCCGATCAGCGTTGAGGTTGGCAGCACCACTGCCCCCGAGATGATCGAGGAGGCGAGGAAGATCGCCAAGATGAGCAAGTGCATCGTCGTCAAAGTGCCTGTGATTCGGGAAGGCATCAAGGCGATGAAGGTCCTTAGCGCCGAGGGCATCAAGATCAATGCGACCCTCAACTTCAGCGCCGTCCAGGCCTTGATCGCGGCGAAAGTCGGCGCGGCCTACATAAGCCCGTTCGTAGGCAGGCTGGATGATGCGGGGCATTATGGCATGGAGTTGGTCCAGCAGATCAAGACGATCTACGACAACTACAACTTCCCGACCGAAATCATCGTCGCTGCGGCGAGGAATCCGCTCCATGTATTGGACGCCGCTCTTATAGGTGCACACATTACGACGATGCGGTTTGATATTATGAAGGCGCTGTTTGAGCATCCAATGACCGACACCGGCCTCGCCCAGTTCCTTGAGGACTGGGCGAAGGTACCGAAATAACGCTCTTATATTGGAGTGTTTTCAGATGAGGTCCGAATGCTTGCCCGGCTGCGGCCTGTGCTGCAGCTACAAGGTCGCTCTGCTTCCGGGCGATGCGGAGAGAATCGAACGACTGGGTTATCAACAGGGGCGTTTTGCCTGTGACGGCGCCTTGCAGAAAGACGATGGCTTCTGCGTGTTTCTGGAAGAGGACAGGCGATGCAGCATATATGATGAACGGCCCGGTCTCTGCCGGTCATTCCCCTTCTTTCTCGAAGATGACGGCAGCATAGACATTGATCTAAGCTGCCCGGGAGTTGATCGAGGGCCGGAAATCGAACCGGTATTCGGGTATGAGGCGGGCGGCGCGATTGACAAGAAGACCGCCGGAAGACTGCCGAACTATCTGCCGTTCGAGAAGTTCCGGGAGATCGGCTTGGACTGGTGCAGGGCGAATGCAAGGCCTGATAGCCTGGGCGAGCTTCTTCTATCCGCTCAAGACCAGATTCGGCGCGCGAATCGAATGCCGATCAGGGGCTTTGCCGGCCTTCTTGAGATAACGGACTGCATGAATACCCACATAACGGCGGACGGCATTACGACTTATCCGTTCTTCCTTCGGGATGAGAGCGTAATCATAGTGGACCGAACCTACCCCATGACGATCCAGGAGATGCCGGCGGAATGTGTGGAAGCGTTCGTAGATTACTTGCGAACCTGGTTTGGACGTTATGTGTTCTACCGCTTCTGCCTTGCCTGCTCGGCCGGCATGCCAACGACGCTGCGCCCCATGGGGATGGCCTTCTATTTCGCAGGCCAGCTAGTCGAGCGGATCTCCGGACTGACCGCCGTTCTCATCCAGCGCTGGGATCAGGATGACATGGAAAGCATGAAGGAAGCCATTCGGGCTATAGACGGCCGGCTCAGAACCAAGTGCCGCTCTGCACAAATACAGATCGTAACTCACTAAGGGCTTCTTCGGGTTACGGATTACTCATTACGCATTACGGAGGAATCATGGCAAAGAAGAGAATCGCAATAGTTGGATATGGGACAATCGGCGAGCGAATCGCGGATGGCGTGTCGCTTCAGGATGACATGGAGGTCTCGGGGGTAGTGGATGTCGCCGCTACTCTTCCGGTTCGAGCGCTGATCGAGTCCGGCAAGGGCTATCCCGTCTATGCGGCGATGGATGAGGCAAAGCCGACTTTGGAGAAGGCGGGCATCCCTGTGAAGGGCCTCATGCCTGACCTCCTCAAGGAGTCGGACATCGTCGTTGACGCGACCTCGCCCGGCATAGGCTTGAAGAACAAAGAAGTTTACATGCAATATAAGGTGCCGGCGATCTTCCAAGCGGGCGAGAAGCACGGCGTCGGCCAGAACCTCCTCCATCCGATGGCCAACTATGACCAGTGCCGGAAATTGCAGTACATCCAGATGCTCTCCTGCAACACGACCGGCATCGCGCGGCAGGCATATACGTCGGATCGGGCATGGGGG
>DASRZD010000508.1:0-5241 GCA_035686805.1 Armatimonadota bacterium | reverse complement strand
CGGTCTGCCGGAGGTGGACTCGGTTGCGGTCGGGATGCAGAACGTCGAGGAGGTCATCTTCAACTCGGCGGTCGTGAGTGGGATCGAAGTCCCTCCTGACGTTCAACGGGCATTGGATACGAGCGTTCGGCAGCTTCACATTCGACCGTTCTGCAAGGCGTGCGGGACTTGCATTGAGGAATGCCGGTACGATGCGCTCACCATGGGCGAAAAGATGCCCATCGTGGACGAGGAGAAGTGCATCCTCTGCGGCTACTGCGGCTTCGCCTGCCCGGCAATGGCGATCAAGATCCTGTGATGAGTGATGAGTGATGAGTGATGAGTGAGCGCAGGCGGTCGTTTATGCTATAATACCTGGCAATGAAGTTCTCAGTTTGCAAAGAATTGTTCGAAGGCTGGGCGATTGAGCAGGTCTTCCGGACCGCCGCTGAGCTGGGGTATGATGGGGTGGAGATCGCTCCGTTCACTCTCGCGGACTCGGTCGAGGATATTTCGGATAGTCGCCGAAAAGAGATAGTCCAGGGGGCAGCGTCTAATGGCGTCGAGATCGTCGGGCTTCACTGGCTGCTCGTCAAGCCGCCGGGAATGTATATCAACCATCCGGACAAGGCCATTCGCCTACGAACGAGGGATTACCTGGACAGCCTGATCAGACTCTGCGGCGATCTCGGCGGTCGGATCCTGATCTTCGGCTCGCCGAAGCAGAGGAATGTTTACGAGGGTCTCACTTACGATCAGGCGTGGGATTATGCTCGTGAGACCTTCGCCCATTGCGCCGAGACGGCGTCGGATTCGGGCGTGTACTTGTGCATCGAGGCGCTCGCGAGGGTGGAAACCGATTTCATCAATACCATCACCGAGGCCATTCGGATGGTGAACGAGGTCGGCAAGCCTCATTTGCGAACGATGATTGACATCAAGGCCATTTCGGATGACGGCCGGCCGCTCCCGGAGATCATCGAGGAGGCAGCACCCTACGCGATGCATGTGCATGCGAACGATGCTTCAGGCCGAGGGCCCGGCATGGGCGCTACGGACTTTGTCCCGATTGCCGAATCGCTTCGCAAAGTCGGATACGATGGGTATGTTTCCGTGGAGGTTTTCGACTACAAACCCGATCCGGTGACGATTGCAAGAGAGAGCATCGAGTACTTGAGAAGGGTTTTCTAAATGCCCATTCGATTCTTTAATGCCCTGACTCGCGAGAAAGAGGAGTTCCATGCCATTGACGACATGAAGGTCGGCTTGTACACTTGCGGGCCGACGGTCTATGACTATGCTCACATCGGCAACTGGCGGACCTACCTTTTCGAGGACATCCTTCGCCGCTACCTTGAGTATTCGGGCTATGATGTCAAGCAGGTGATGAACCTCACCGACGTTGACGACAAGACCATCCGCGGCTCGAATGAGAAGGGAATCACCCTGAATGAATATACCGCCCCCTTCATCGAGGGATTCTACCAGGATCGCGATACCTTGAATGTCGAGCCGGCGCACGTCTACCCGCGCGCGACCGAGCATGTGCCTCAGATGATGGCGCTCATCAAGATCCTACTCGAGAAGGGCTACGCGTACAAGGCAGAGGATAAGTGCATCTACTTCGACATCAGCAAGTTCCCTGGCTACGGCAAGCTCTCCCACTTCCGAATCGAGGAGCTGAGGGCCGGCGCGAGGGTCAGCTCGGATGAGTACGAGAAGGCCCAGGTATCCGACTTCGCCCTCTGGAAGGCGTGGGACGAGGCGGACGGCAGCGTCTTCTGGGAGACCGAACTGGGCAAGGGGCGGCCGGGCTGGAGCATCGAGTGCTCGGCAATGAGTATGCAGTACCTCGGCGAGACGTTCGATATGCATACCGGCGGCGTGGACAACATCTTCCCCCACCATGAGAATGAGATCGCCCAATCCGAGGGTGCAACCGGCAAGAAGTTCGTGAACTACTGGCTTCACTCGGAGCACTTGCAGGTTGATGGCCGAAAAATGGCTAAGTCTTTGGGGAATTTCTATACACTGCGCGACGTGATCGCCAGGGGATATGACCCGCTGGCGTTCCGATATCTGGTCTTGGGGGCGCATTACAAATCCAAGCTGAACTTCACCTGGCACGCGATGGATTCCGCAAAGGCGACCCTCGACAACCTTTATGAGTTCATGGGCCGGCTCGATCGGGAGACTCCGACCGGCCTGGGAGATGCGGTCAATCGGGCGAAGCAGGCATTCGTCGAGGCGATGGACGACGATCTCAACACGCCGGTCGCGCTGGCGGCGATCTTCGGCCTGGTCAAAGAGGTCAACGTCCACGGCAAGGGCGGCAGGGAAGTCTTCGAGGCCATGGTGGACTTCGACCGCGTGTTAGGTCTTAAACTGCGTAGTACGTTCATAGAGAAACTTACTGTGGAAGCTCCCGTCGAGGTTACGGTATTGGTCGAGGAGCGCGAGAGGGCTCGGAAGGCGAAGGACTGGGGGGCCTCGGATCGAATACGCAATGAGGTCCTCACGATGGGATACGTTATCGAAGACACGCCCCAGGGGGCTAGGATTAAGAAACAATGAGGAGTGATTGGGTAATGGGGCTTTGGGGTGTTGGGATCCCATCACCCCAGTTACCCACTACCCCATTACCCCATTTCCTATTGGAGGTTTGTCATGCGAGTGTTGGGGGTCGGGGCGCATCCCGACGACTTGGAGATTCTGGGAGCGGGGACGCTGGCAAAGTATGCGAAAGAAGGGCATGAGATCGTCATGTGCCACGCGTGCGTCGGCGATAAGGGGCACTTCCACATTCCGCCGGACAAGCTGGCGGAGATTCGAGATAAGGAGGCCAGGAACTCGGCCGCCGTCATCGGCGCGGAGAGCATCACTTTGGGCCTGCCGGACTGCGAAGTGTTCAATGACCGTCCGACCCTAATCCTGTTCATTGACCTCGTCCGCCGTACTAAGCCTGACGTGATCATCACCCACTCGCCGACCGACTACATGCCGGATCATGTCGTAGTCAGCCAGTTGGTCTACGATGCCTCGTTCCACGCCGGCCTGCCAAATTGGCGCACGAACGAGCCCGCGAGCGAGGGAGTCCCGCCGATCTACTATATGGATAACGTCGCCTGCGTGGACTTCCAGCCGACCGAGTATGTGGACATTTCCGAGTTCCTGAAGACCAAGCAGCAAATGATGGCGTGCCATGAGAGCCAGACGGTTTGGCTGAAGGAGCACGACAACCTGGATATCATCCAGTTCATCGAAGACTGCGCGAAGGTTCGCGGTTGGCAGTGCGGAGTCCCGTTTGCCGAAGCATTTGCCTGGACCAACCGCTGGCCCAGGCTTCGCCCGAAGAGACTACTACCCTAACAGGAAGGATAACTTGTAGGGGCAAAGCAATGTATCATTGGGTGACACATTGCTTTGCCCTTATACCCCAGGAGGTTTACTCATCATGTCGACTGATAAACTAGCCATCAACGGCGGAACGCCTGTCCGCAGCAAGCCCTTCGCCCCGTGGCCCTATTTCTGGGACGATATGAAGGCGGCGGTTCAGGAGGTCCTGGACAGCGGGAAGGTCAATTACTGGACCGGCTACCGGGGGATCGAGTTCCAGAAGCGGTATGCTGATTACTGCGGTGTGAAGCATGCCGTCATGCTGAACTCCGGCACGAGCGCACTCCACGTCGCACTCGCGGCATGCGAAGTTGGCCCGGGCGATGAGGTCATCGTGCCATCCTACACCTTTATTGCCACGGCAGCGGCGGTTCTCCATCAAAACGCCATCCCGATCTTCGCCGATGTCGAAGAAAAGACCTGGAACTTGGACCCGAAGTCGGCCGAGGCGGTCATCACCGAGCGGACGAAAGTCATTATCCCGGTCCACCTCCACGGCCATCCAGCCGACATGGATGCCATCAAGGCGATTGCGGCGAAGCGAGGGATCATCGTGATGGAGGATGCGGCCCAGGCTCATGGCGGCGAGTATAAGGGCAAGAAGGTTGGGGCGCTGGGAGATTTGGCTGCGTTCAGCTTCTGCCAGGATAAGATCATCACCACCGGCGGCGAGGGTGGAGCCGTCACTACCAGCAACGACGCCATGGCCGAGATCGCCCGCAGCTTCAAGGACCATGGCTATTGGGAGGAAGAGCGCAAGGACCTCCTGCAGATGGAGTCGCTCTACCCGTATATCCACCACCGCATGGGCTTCAACTACCGAATGACCGAGATGCAGACCGTCGTCGGCATGGGCGCATTGGCCCGACTAGATGAATGGGTGACCCAGCGGCGCGCGAATGCCCATCATCTCACAAAGCGGCTGTCCGAGATTCCGCAGGTCGAGCCGCCGTATGAGTCGCCGGACGTGAAGCATGCGTTCTACAAGTATGCGTTCAAGGTCAAGCCCGGCGGGCTGAGCTGCACTCGCGATCAGTTCATCATGGCGCTTCGGCACGAGGGAATCCCCTGCATCGCCGGCGTTCCGCCGGAAAACTACAAAGAAGAAGTCTTCCTCAAGATGATCGGCTACGGCAAGACCAAGTGCCCGTTCGAGTGCCCGTGGTACAAGGGCAGGGTGGACTATAGCAAGGTGGATTGCCCGACAGCACGAACGATAGGCGCGAAGACCGTCTGGGTGCTGGTTCACCCGACCCTCGGCATCGAGGACATGGAAGATACAGCAACCGCGATTGCGAAGGTTGCATCTGCGTACGCGAAGTAAGGGCAGACTTTAGACTACAGACTTTAGACTTTAGGGGGAAACCATCGGATGCGGACTCTAAAGTCTAATGTCTAAGGTCTCCCATGGAGGATATTCGATGGAAAAGAAACTAGGTGCAGCGGTCTGGGGTGCAGGCTGGGTTGCCGGCGAGCACATCAGGGCCTACTGCAATAATCCGCACTGCGAAGTAGTGGCCATTGGGAGCAGGAAGGAATCGAGCGCTCGGGCCAAGATGGAGACAGCCGGCATCGAGTGCTCGATCTGCACCGACTACGATGAGCTGCTGAAGAACCCTCGGGTTGACGTGATCTCGATCTGCACGCCGAACGACCTCCATGCCATGGAGACAATCAAGGCCGCCGAAGCCGGGAAGCACATCCTGATCGAGAAGCCGGTCGCATTGAGCCTCGACGATCTCCACAAGATGCGTGACGTTGTCCGCAAGGCAGGCGTGAAGACGGTTGTCAGCTTTGTCCTGCGCTGGAATCCGCTCTTCGAATGCATCAAGGGCCTGCAGGCGGCCGACGTGCTGGGCGACATAT
>DASRZD010000507.1:0-2246 GCA_035686805.1 Armatimonadota bacterium | reverse complement strand
CCGGACTTGCCCACAATTTGTCCTCCGTCGTTGATGGCTGATGCCACACTGTAGTTCGTTCCATCCAGAATGGCGAGAGGAACAGACCCATTCAAGCTGTCCCACCGATAGCTTCGCTCTCTTTCTACCGGATCGAAGATCTCCCGCGTCCAGACGGCCTGACCGACGTTGTTTATGTCGGTGGCTCGGCTCCACAACTCATCGCCGCCACCCAATGTCACGATCTCTCCATCGATATCCCATAGAACCGCATAGGTGTGCTCATTGTTGATGTCCGTGTTGTCATCTAGGAAGCCGACCGCTTGGCCGGAATTGTTGATGTCGTATGCCATAGTCCCTATATCGCCGGCGGGTTGCGGGAGTCGTGTGATGCCACCATTTGGCTGCCTGACGGTCGCAAATGCACCATCGATGCTCAAACCTACGCCGCAGACCTGCCCATGATCGTTGATGCCGCCCTCTCTGTCGAGCTGACCTGGAACCTGGATATCAACCCATTCCGGTACTCTTGCTCCACATGAAGCAGCCCATTGTGTCGTCGCCATCAGCCGAACGGGATTCGCCGATGACCTGTCCGGCGCTGTTGATACTGGTTGCCCACGCCCGGGCATCGCCCGCAAGAATGCCGAGGTCGTGAACCTGGTACTGAGCCGCTTTGGCACTCACGGATATCAAGGCCAACAAGGCAACCAGCAGCATGACTTTTTTCATAAGTCACCCCTAAACCCACCGACTGCCTATTCACCACTTTACTGGGCGCTTCCTCTATCCCTCCAGCAAATGCCTGACCTTCTCGGGGGGGCGCACGAGGAGGAAGGGACAGGGCGACACGGCGATCCTAGAACGCCCTGGAAAGCGGGAGTAAGGGTGGTTTGACACTCGCGGAAATCCGGGTTAGAATGCTGTTGGATCGGGATTCCGGAATCAACCGAGATGGTGCGATGCGATTCGGCCACCGGAAAGGGGTTGTGCAATGAGACGAAGTAGATCGTTGATCTGGGCTGTGAACCTCGTGCTGCTAGCGGCTGGTGCAGCGCACGGCTATGGAAGTGGCGGTCACCGCCAAGTCACTCAGAAGGCCTTCCAGGTACTTGAGTCAGAAGGAGTTGCGTTCGACGCTGGCTCCGGTGTCGTCTGCCCTGAGATAGAGAGCCTTCGCACCAGAGACTCGTCATTCCGTCAACTCAAGTCGCCGGAAATGGTGATTGCAGAGACGCCAGCGGTAGACGACTACAGGGACATTGAGTTTGTGAACGTGCAGGGCGGGATCGGCAGCGGCGGAAGAGACAACCCACACAAAGATGAGATTGGCGCCATTGACGACGTGCCAAGCACAGGGCGAGGCATTATGTCCTTCACTGCGTTCAACCATTTCATAGACATCAGGAAGGGGCCGGGCGTTTTCGATGACTACGATGGCTACTCTTACAAGAATGGATCGGGAAGTAAAGACCAGTATCAGAAGGCCGGCGAAGTCGCGACATCCTGGGGTGAGAAACTGGCCGCCGATATCTCAAGGTTCGAAGTGGATGAGGCAGTCAACTGGTGGTTTAACGACGAATATGTCCACGTCCCTGGCCAGCCGTGGTACAAGGAGTGTTCCCCGGCGATGGACCGCTACTCCTTCTTTCAAGACAGTGATCGTCATGCGAGCAAGCAGGCGGAACTCGCGGCCAGGTTTCCCCTGGCGAACGCAACCGGAGCCGCTGGAAAGGGCATACCGTATAGCGTCTTCATGCCTGTGGATAACATGGCCAGATACTGGTATGGCCGTTTTGCCGAAACTAGGGACGTGCTGTGTCTCGCCCCTGTAATGCATGCCATCCAAGATGCCAGTATCCCGCACCATGCGGCAGGCTGCCTGGGCAACTGGCACAGCCAGTACGAGAACGACTTGGAGTCAAAGATATCCGGCTGGTTGGCCGAGACCGATTTCACCGATGGGGTCAAGGCGCTTGTTGCCGAATGGAGTCGGGCAGATTCTTCGCCGCCGAGCAGCCTCAAGCCAGGTGACTGGACCAAGACACCGTCGAGCGACTGGAGAATAGATCAACTGGTGACATGGGTTGCCCTGAACTCGTTCGAGGAGTACCGGGGAACGTACGGCGGCTTCAAAGACGGCTATCGGCTGAATGAGGCAAGCGCGAAGCGGCTTGCCAAACTCGCCACAGCCATGAGTGTAGTGGTCTTGAAGAAAGCATCCGCCAGTGTTCAACCCTCTGCGGTCGGCGATCGGGACGCCGTGG
>DASRZD010000506.1:0-3807 GCA_035686805.1 Armatimonadota bacterium | reverse complement strand
ACCTTCATCGGTTCCTCCTACAGATGATTATCCTATTCTGAAGAATCGTCTCCGACAATCCGTTTCAGTCCCTTCAGCGCCAATTCTTTCTCGTCAAACGTCAATTCGGTATCCATCTGGAAGTCATGACTGCAATCGATGGTTTGGCCTGGCTTCAGTGTAACGACCTGCTGCCCAACTCTGTGCAACAGATCCCTTGCGGATAGACCCCCGCCCGTCAAATAACTGGTGTGGTTGCTGTACAAGATGATTGTATAGGTGCCAGGCTTCACCTGTGCGATTGAGTAGTTACCATTCCCATCCACAACGGTCTTTCCGGCGATCTTATAATAAGCACATTTCGGATTCTCCGGCGGATCCATGAAGAGCCCTTGTTTGCCGTTGATCATCACTGCAAATCGCCCGTCCGAAGTGTCAGATGAGTAGTTATCTCTCTGTATGACCAACTTGCCAGCGACCAGGAATACTTGAGTGCCAATGTCAGGCTTTGAACCTACCCCGTTATTGAAAGTGTAGACAACCGTTCCGCGAATTGTTCCGGGATGGGCCGCCTTGCACTGTCCCGCCGAAGCAGCAATGATCCAGATACAACACGCAAGTACGAAAGCCTTGCTCGTCCTCATTGTACATGTCCCCCAATCGCATGAATGCTTAGCTAAGGAGGAAACCACCGGCTTTCATATTCTTCATGCTTGCCATGATTCCTGCAATAATGAGCCACCTATGGGAATGCTTTACCAACCGCCGATATCGATATGCTCCCGCCCAACAATCAAGATGCTTCGGCCAGCAAGTACCACCCTTCGCGGTCACGCCTAAGGATGCCAGCCTGAAACATAGCGTCGAGAAGATTCTCGGCAAAGCGGTAGTATGGGTTACTGACCCGCGGAGACATGGACTTGAATGAACTCTCCTCACGCTTCAGGAAACTTGCCACGGTGATTCTGTCATGGAGCTTCCTTTCTTTGTAAGCATTCAAGACTAATTCGGTTAAACGCTCTTTTGCCTCGCCTTCCCCATTTCGCCAGGATTCCAGATCCTTCCGCCAGGCAGGCAGCTTGTCGTCTGGGGGATGGCTGACTATGCCTTGTTCCTTCCTTGTAGCAGCGTTTAGCATCCTCTGGCATGTTCGGCAGACATGGCTACCTTGCGGCGGTCGCTCATGGAATTCCTCATAGATCGGTACCTGACCGCAGAACGTGTCGTAATAGGGATGAGCCTCCATCCTATTCCATATCTTCTTTACCATGTGCAAGGCAGTATAGCCCTCTGATGGGTTCCGGGCTATGGTATGAAACCAGGCTGACGATCTACCACGAACAAAGCCTTTGCATTCCATAGGTGCCTCCTCTTGATCATTCTAGTACGGTTTTGCCGGTTCGTCAAACGGGCGAGCAAGTGGCGCATGCTTCTGCACAAGCCAAAGCGAAAGCTCCGCGTTCGCACTCCACACGGGCGCTATGCCACCCGGCGGTTTTATCCTGTGAGTCCTGCCCATCCCTGTTTCGAGTCTTTTTCTTGCTGTCCCGGGATATGCGATTCGGATAGTGGACTCTTTCCAGAGCGATTTCAAATCTCAGATTGCAGATTTCAGATTGACCCGAGGGGTGCCGGTGCTACTCTGGAGTCCCGAGGGATCGGGACTTTGTGCTGTGGCAGCCGTCGGTTTTCCCGCATTCTGCGGGATCCCGTCCGTAGGCGGGATAACCGGCGGGGTAGTAAGAGGCGATTTCGTGACTGGCCGTAGGCTTCCGGACCGGAGGGCGAAAGACGGATTGGCATCCTTTCATTCGCCCCTACCCTTTGCCATCCTGCAAATCCTGTACATCCCTGTTCAACCTTCCGTGCCTTCTGTGTTCCAGCACTTGACATTGTGCGGGGGATAAGGGGATACTTCTTGTGAGGTGGGCGGGTTGGAACCATACGGCAAGGCACTTGTGGATTACTATGATCTCTTTTTCACCGGTCTGAAGGGGGATGTAGCCTTCTACGTCGAGGAAGCGCAGAAGGCTGGGTCTCCGGTTCTGGAGATTGGCTGCGGGACGGGGAGAATACTGATTCCGGTGGCCGAGGCAGGCATTGAGATCACAGGCCTCGATGCCTCGAAGGATATGCTGTCGGTCCTAAGCCGGAAGGTTTCAGCGCTCGATGATGCAGTGAGCAGCCGCATCGAGATCGTCGAGGGAGACATGACCGACTTCTCCCTCGGCCGGAAGTTCAATCTCATCATGATCCCCTGCCGGGCGTTTCTTCATCTAATGACCGTGGACGGGCAGAAGAAGGCCCTCGGATGCATTCGGGAGCATTTGGCGGATGGCGGGCGGCTCATCATGAATTTCTTCGACCCCAGGCTGGACGTACTCCTGGACAAGCCGGACGACCCGGGCACATCTGAGGAAGCCACCGATCCTCTTTCGGGCAACAAAGTCATCATGCGAAGTAGGGCATCCCATGACCTGGAGCGCCAGGTGTTGGAGGCGGACTTCACGTTCGAGGAGTTTGACGGCGAGGGGAAGAGCGTTCCCTGCGTTCATGCCCCGCTGACACTCCGGTGGATATATCGCTATGAGATGCAGCATCTGCTCGAATTGTGCGGGTTCAAGGTGGAGGCACTCCACGGCGACTTTGAGCGTGGCCCGTTCAAGTATGGTGGAGAGCAGATTTGGGTTGCGAGCAAGGGAGGGTGAGGGATCGAGGGTCCATGGTCAAGGGTCCATGGGGTACTTCCGATCATTGACCATCGTCCATCGGCCATTGACCATTCCCCTAGCCCATCTGCTTTTTGAATGAGCGGATGCTCGCGATGAAGAGGACGAGGCCGACGGCGGTCATGGGGAGCGCCTCGGGCCAGAGCGCCCTGATCCCTACCCCCTTCAGGAATATGCCCCTCACGATGACCAGGAAGTACTTCGCCGGGATAACGTAGGTGAGGATCTGGACCGGCTTCGGCATGCTCGCGATGGGAAACATGAACCCAGAGAGAATCAGTCCCGGGATCATAGTCGTCAGGAATGCAAGCATGATCGCGCTCTGCTGGGATTTCGACCGGGCGGAGATCAGCAGCCCGAGGCCCAGGGAACTCGTCAGGAAGAGGGCCGACATAATCAGCAGCAAGACCACGCTCCCCCGAAACGGGACTTTGAACCAGAGAGTTCCGACCAGCAAGACGAGGATGATGTCCGCGAACGATATGAGCGTATAGGCCGCGATCTTGCCGAGCATCAACTCCCACGAACGGATGGGCGAGGCGATCAGCGGCTCCATAGTTCCAAGCTCCCATTCCCGGGCGATGGTCGCCGAGGTGAGGAGCGCCGAGGTGGTCATGAGAATGATGGCGACCAAGCCGGGCACAATGAAGTTTATGCTCCTCAGCTCGGGGTTGTACCAGATCCTCGGCCGCAGATCAATCGGCTGAAGCTGACTAAGTGGAATCCGCCCGCGAAGCTGCTCGATCACCACCTGGCTGGAGTAGTCGGCGACGATGATGCTTACATAGGAGATCGCTGCGTTCGCGGTATTCGGCTCGCTGCCGTCGACGGCGATCAGGACAGGGACCCGCTCCATCTGTGCTATCTTCTTGCCGAAATCGGGGGGTATCACGAGCGCCACTTTCGCCCTGCCGGAATCCATTTCGCGATCAATATCGGTCAGCTTCAGGGCGTACTGCTGGACCATGAAGAAGCGCGAACTGGTGAAGTCGCTGATGAACGCGCGGCTCTGAGGACTCTTGTCCTGGTCCAGGATGACCATGGGGATATTGCGAATGTCGGTTGAAATGCCGTACCCATAGAGGATGAGCATCAGGAC
>DASRZD010000505.1:0-3182 GCA_035686805.1 Armatimonadota bacterium | reverse complement strand
CGCGACCATTGACGAGTGGCTGCTCTCGGCGGAGTACATTCTCAGCCAGGGCAACCCGAATGTCATCCTCTGCGAGAGGGGAGTTCATCCGCTGGACAGGGCCTATACTCGGAATACCCTCGATCTCTCGGCGATCCCGGTGGTAAAGGAAATCTCGCACCTGCCGGTAATCATTGACCCCAGCCACGCGACCGGAAGCTGGCGTTATGTGCCCTCCATGAGCCGGGCGGCAATCGCCGCCGGTGCGGACGGCCTCATCATCGAGGTCCACCATGATCCCAAACGCGCTCTCTGCGACGGCCCCCAGGCCCTCTCACCCGATAGATTCACCCGCCTCATGGATGACGTGCGGGAGATCGCACGGGTGGTCGGTCGCACTGCATAGCAACCCCGGCCCTCACGCCATCGAACCTCATCGCAAGTGTATCAGGCGGCAATTCGGTCATTCGAGTTTCCTTGCTCCATATAGGGCATCAGCGGGTTGATGCTAGAGTCCAGTCAAGGCGAAGGTGCACAACTCCTTGAGGGGGCGGAATTCCACGATCCCTATCTCGCTAACAATGGCGCGTATGGGCAGTTGTGTTTGCAGGTCCGCTATCACGGTTCCCAACGCAAGTTCGTTCGGGAGGCGCTCGGCCAAGGTGCAGTGGGGAACCCAATTCGGCGCGAGGTAGTACCCCCATTCGGCATCCTGGCGGCATTCAAACAGCCGGTGGAAATCCCTATGAACCCTCAGCAGAACCTCATTTGCTGCAGTGCCGAGGAACAGAACGCGATTGTCGCCGGAAAATGAGCCCGTGGTAGATAGGGTCAGAGGGAAAGGCGAGATGCTTTCGGCGAATGATGCCAGCCTGTCGCTGGCATCCTCGAATTCCAGCCGGTCATAGACTGCTAGAGAAACATGTGGCCTCACGCCTAAATTCAGCATATAGGAGCTGATATTCCTATCCGCCAACTGCTGCCACATGGCCTTGACCTTGTCTTCTGCGCTGAGATCAAGGTAGAGTACTACTGCTACGGACATCATGCACCTCTTTCGGAATCACAATACTCCGTGGAAGCCCTCATTACCTCGAATTTGACAAATCGCCTGCCGCATGGTAGGATATTCGCACGATGAAACCATTCTGCCGCGAGCGATTGAATACGGTCTTGTGCCTTATTTTGTCGCGCCTCCGCGGCCGGAAGGGTTTTGTCGCTCATCTCTAACTCTTCCAAGAGTTACACTCGCTAGCTGCGGAGATTGTGATCCGCGGCTTTTTTTTGTTTGAGGAGGACGAAATGGCATGGTATGACGAGCTATTCGCGAGCGAAGACCCGATGAGGCTGGATGCGGAGTATTACGCTGAGTGCGAGGCCAGCAAGGCGGAGGTTGACTTCATCGTTGACAAGCTGGAGTTGCAGCCCGGCGCGCGGATCCTTGATCTGTGCTGCGGCCAGGGACGCCATCTGCTGGAGTTGACCAGGCGGGGATATGACGTCTTGGGGTACGATCTCTCGGCCTACATGCTGGACCGGCTTCGGGAGATCGCCGCAAAGAAGGGCATTAAGCCGGAGCTTCTCCGAGGGGACATGAGAAAGCTGAACTTCGATTCGGAGTTCGACGCCGTCATCAATATGCGCACGTCCTTCGGCTACCTGGAAAACGAGGACGAGGATCAGTTGGCCCTCGATGGGGTCTGCCGCGCCCTGAAACCGGGGGGCAGATTCCTTACGGATCAGGTCAACCGTGACTCGCTAATGCGCCGGTATAGGGAGCAGTTCTGGGTGAGGAACTCGCGGGGTGATATCGTCATCGCCGACAGCACCTTTGACGTCCGAACGGGGCGGAATATCGTGCGAGAGACGGCCTTCCACGCTGACGGCAGCAGATCGGAGACCAATCATGACATCCGCCTCTACACGTGCCGCGAATTCGAGGATAAGCTGATCAGGGCCGGGATGATGATCGAGTCGGTCTGGGGCGACTGGGACTCCTCGCCGTTCGATCTGGAGCACAGGCACATGCTCATTATCGCCCTGAAGGGCTAGATGGCTGATGGTCAATGGTCAGATGGTCGGATTCCGTGAAGCCGAGTGATCGGAGGAGCGCCAATCCCTCTGCCAGCCCGAACCCGAGTTGCTCAACTCGATGGGAATCGGAACCTAAGGTGACCAGCTCTCCGCCCAGACTGCGGTAAAGCTCCAACGTCTCGCGGCCGGGGAACATCTCCGCGCACGGCTGCCTGAGACCCGAGGTGTTCAACTCCAGGGCGATCCCGCGCTCTATCATGACTTCGAGGATCGCCGTCACCTGCCCCTTGAATGGTTGCAGGCGAAATGGCCCAACGTATCTCGCCCCGAAGCGCTTCACCAGGTCGAAGTGTGCGAGAATGTCGAAGCCGCCGGTCTGCGCCGCCTTCAGCACCTCATCGAAATATTGGTGATAGGTCTCCATCACGTCCAGGCCCGCGAACGAGTCAACGGAGATCATGGCGTCGCCGACCCAATGCACCGAGCCGAGGATGATGTCCAATCCCCAGGTTCGGCACTCTGCCAGCCGATCGGGAAAAACGTGCGGGTCGCAGAACTCGATGCCCGTAAGGATGGTCAGATCGGCGAACTTGCCGCGGGCGACGTGTATCTCCGAGCGGTAGCGATCCAGGTCAAACGTGCCATAGCAGATGTCAGCAGGATTGTAGACGAGATGCTCGCTGAAAGCGATTTCGCTAATGCCCAGCTCGACGGCCTTGGCGCACATCTGGTCTATCGTCGCCTTGCCGTCACCCGAGCAAGTGGAATGAACGTGGTAATCGAGCATGAACTCCCTAAGAACAGAGTTAGGTGAAGGCGGCCGGGAATCCTGCTAGTCGAGGTAATAGGAGAGAACGGTCAGTTCCTGGATAAAGCACACGTTCCGTACGAAGACGCCATTCGGCGCGCGAATGACGGTCGGGGCGAAGTTCAGGATGACCTTCACACCGGCCTCGACGAGCGAATCAACGACTCTCTGAGCGGCGGGGGCGGGAACTGCCACTATCGCAATCTTCGCGAAGAGAGATTCGTTCGCGGTCTTCAAGTCATTCACGTCGAGGATCTCCAGGTCCCAAAGCTGCCGGCCGATCTTGTTGTAGTTGTTGTCGAAAGCCGCGACGATATTGAAGTTGTGGCGACGGAGGCCGTTATAGCCGACCAGCGCCGAC
>DASRZD010000504.1:0-2410 GCA_035686805.1 Armatimonadota bacterium | reverse complement strand
ATCACGTCATCCGGCTGGCGATCATCCCGCATGACGGCATGGTTTCGCCGTCGGTGGCGGCGAGGCAGGGCGCGGCATTCAACCTGCCGATGAACGTTGCGAGCACCGACATCCATGAGGGGAGTCTGCCGCCGAGCAAGTCGTTCGTCGAGGTACTCACGCCGAACGTGATGCTCGCCGCCGTCAAGAAGGCCGAGGATTTCCCGACAGATCGGGATGCTCGCTCCGGCGGCACGGACGCGTTGATCGTCCGGGTCTATGAGCTTGAGGGCAAGGATACCGAGGCGAAGATTCGGATCACGGACCTCGTCAAGCCCGGCAGCCCTGCCAAGGAAGTTGACCTCATCGAGCAGCCGCTCGCAAAGTCCTCCGCCAAAATGACCGGCGATGTGCTCTCGGTTAAGGTGACGGCGTATGGGATAGCGTCGGTGATGGTAGGATAAACACCCATATATGTATGTTGGAACAGGGGTTAAAACCCCTGCCCCATTGACCATTAACCATGGACCATTTGCCATTCTGCCGGCTAGGCCGCGACTCGGATTCGCCCTGCCTCGGAGGTCGGTTCGGGGATAGGAAGGCCTTCTTCCTTCAGCCCTTCAATATGGAAGGTCAGGGCGTCCCGGAAGTTACGCTCGGCTTCTTCCTTGGTCTTGCCTGTCGCCATGCACCCAGGGACGTCCGGCGAATACGCCGCCCAGTTGTTCTCCGTATGCTCGTAGATGACAGTGTATTCTTTCATGGCTATCTCCACTGCGCTTGCTTGTAGATATGTTCAGCGTTCCTGGCGGCACATCTTCCGAAGGGTGGCCATGAATAGTAACCACCCCTGGTTTTGTCTTGTGCTTGTACTGCCGGTGATCTCCTCGCGTGCGAGCGCGATACCAGCCATCTTGCTCAAGCAGCTTCACCAAGTCACGCACTTTCATGTGTGACTACATCTTACCCCTGTTTTCGCTTCTGGTCAAGCTTCAGCGGATACCGGCTGATGAACGCAGACAAACCATACAAACGGTAAGGGCAAACGAAATCCCGATTCTTCGGGACGCCGTTCGCCCTCATCAACCATTGATCATTGACCGTTGACCATGTGCAGCGACTCAGCACCTGCGCCGGATGATCCCCGCCAGCCCCAGGAGTCCGGCGCCTAGCGCCAGAAGAGACGACGGCTCGGGGACGGGGTTGAGCATGAATGCTCGCGTCTGACCGTCGTAGAACCCCGTGCCAGCGATCTGACCCAGATTGTTGATCGCTTGAGCGGAGGTCAGGGCCCATCCTGCGCCGGATTCATCAAGCAGATCATTGAGGTCCGACATCTGCCCGTCTCCATCCCACAGGAGAGCTCGGAAATCAACATCCGAGAGCTTGGACCAGCCAACCACTAAGCCTGAGTCATTGATATCCGTCGCTTCGCCCCAATCACCAAATTGGCCAGCCGGGCCACCGAGATCCTCCATGCCGGCAGTCTCCGTCCATCGGAATGCATGGATTCCGCCGCCAGTCCGGAATGCGCCAGCTGAGCAGCCCGCACCATTGATGCCATAGGCTGTGCTCCCTGAAGGTCCGTACAGGGGACCCATTGGACGAATTCCAGATGTGCTGTCCCAGATGAATGCTTGGGAGGGAGCTTCCACGCCAAAGAAGCCCGCCCTGCCGACCACATGGCCGTCATCATTGATGGCAAAGGCCTCGCTGTAATCACCACCTAATGTGCCAACCTCTTGAATTCCGCCGATACCATCCCAAACCACACCTCTGATATCTCCGTCTACGGTGAGTGAGGCCCCTGCCACTTGCCCCCAGGAATTGATCGCCCATGCGCAACTGCCCGCTCCCGAGTACAGAGCATCAAGCTCTCGCGTCCCGCTCGAACTGGACCAAACGAATGCGTGGTACTGCCCGTCGTTCGGACCTGCGTGTCCGGCGGTATATGCTATGCCAACTACTTGTCCCTCGTCGTTAATCCCATAGGCTTCCCCGCCGTATCCCCCAAGGACGCCCAAATCCTGCATGCCAGTCTGCCTGTCCCATACAAACGCACGGGTCTCGCCAAGAGAGGTCATGGATCGGCCTACCACCTGGCCAGCGCTGTTTATACCGTAGGCTTGGCTTGTACCGCCGCCCAAGTCCCCAAGGTCGATGATCGCGTACATGGCCGCTCCCTGAGCCGTGCTGCCTAGGCACAGCAGTGCGAGAATTGCAGTTACCGCAGAAGCCTTGTTCATCTTTGTTCTCCTTCCCTCCCAGCCCTCTGCGGGGCTGATGTGAACAAAACGCCCGCTGGCACAGCGTGAAATCCGCCTGAGGCGGACAACTCGCGATAATGCTGCGGGCTTTCCTCAGTTGTACTCCCGGCGTTGAAAAATGTCAATAGGTAGATTTGGAGACAAGCGCCGGAATGGTAGGAAAC
>DASRZD010000503.1:0-3154 GCA_035686805.1 Armatimonadota bacterium | reverse complement strand
TTCCGAAGAGCCACGCAACAGGAGCCCCACAACGGAGTCAGGAGTACACGTTGGGCGATTATCCGTAATACATACCCGGAGCTGAAGGACACAACGCTCACGACGTTTTTGCAGTGGATTCCCGAGAAGTCGGCACCAGGGTACTCGCTGGTGGTCAACCGGCAACCACCGATGCACGCCGTGCTCAAGATGCGTCTTCCCGATGGTATGACGGTCGAGGCAGAGTTCATTTTCCTTGCCTTGGACGCGCCGGAGGACGTGAAAAAAGTGAAATCCCTGGAACTGACGGGATGCTGGATCAATGAAGCCGTCGAGATTGACTACGAGGTCTTCGAGGCCGTACTTGGTCGTCTGCGACGCTGGCCGCAGAGCGGATATACGTGGTCCGGGATGATAATGGACTCCAACCCATGCGACGAAGGCGAGGATAATTGGTGGTATCTCCTAGCCGAGATCAGGAAGCCGGAGAACTTCAAGTTCTGGAAGCAGCCCCCGGCGCTACTACGGATACCGAAGAAGAACCCGAAGGACCCCAATGAGCCGCAGATGTACCAGCCGAACACTGGTCAGGGTGCCTTCCCGCCGGCAGAGAACGTCATCAATCACAAGGCCGGATTCAGTTATTGGATGGACCTGGCCGCCGGCGCCAGCGAGGATTACGTCAAGGTGTACATCCTTGGCGAGTATGGATCGGTGATAGACGGGAAGCCGGTTTACCCGGAGTACTTCGATGAGTTGCATCTGGCGAAGGATGAACGTGGCCAGCCGTGCGATTTGGAGGTCTACCGCGGACTGCCTCTGATCCTGGGCTTTGATTTCGGGAGAACGCCGTGCGTGGTATTCGCACAACTGACCCCCAATGGCCAACTGCGAATCATAGACGAACTGATCTCCAAAAACATGGGTATTCGTGAGTTCGCCCGAGATATTGTGAAACCGCACCTGGCGAACTTCTACCACGGCATGAGGATAATCAGCATTGGCGATCCGTCCGGAGATAGCAGGACCCAGATCAGCGACGAGCAGTCGTGCCTTCAGGAACTGGCAAACGCTGGTCTTCCTACGGAAATGGCACGTACAAACGCCCCTCTTCCTCGACGCGAGGCCGTGGCTGGTTTCCTGTTGAGGCTTGTTGGCGGGAAACCTGCTCTGCAGTTGGCCCGGAAATGCAGGACGGTGCAGTCTGGATTCAAGGGAAAGTACCAGTATCGCCGGATACGGACTACAGCCGGGAACGCTTATTCGGTCGAACCACTGAAAAATCATCCCTTCAGCGACGTGCATGATGCCCTGCAGTATGCCGCAATGTACGCCGAAAGCGGGGGATCGACGGGAAATCCGACACAAGGTGCCCCTGGCGCGGGCCGGGCGATACCCGTTAAGCCGCACAGCTCGAAGGGCTGGGATTAGGCCGAAAATGTGCGGTCAAATGCACAAAATGTACACCTAAGCACGATTATGCTTGCAATTTACCGAAAAATAGTGTAACGTCATCTCTATTCAGGGCCGAATAGGCTCACCAGCTCATTCCTTTGAGTAATCCCCCTACGAGCGTAACACCATGAAATAGAACTATTTACAACTGATTTCAGCAAGAGCCGCGGAGTAATTACCCGTGGCGAAAGCAATTTCAAAAGGGCCGTACTGGGCAGTACCTCAGTGCGGCCCTTTTTCTTGCGTGGAGACCAATGGTAGGTAATCTTCCGCTTTCCAGCGCGCCGACAGGAGCACAGGCGACCGCATTCGGAGGCATTGTGCCCGGCGGCCAGCGTTATGGTCTTCTGCGAGTCATCAACAACAGCCAGCTTGACTCCATCCAGGCTGCTCAGGCCAAGATGGCAGCGACTGAAAACGCACAGGCCAAGGACGAGATAAGGGCTCTCGCGAGGCATATCCTGTCGGCATGGGAGCGGAATAAGAGCTACAAAGAAGAGTCCGGCGTTGAGGAAGAGATGCTTCAGGCGCTCAGGCAGCGCAACAGCGAGTATGACCAGGATAAACTGGCGGCAATCGAATCCCAGGGTGGCACACAAGTCTTCATGCCCATGACCAACATGAAGTGCTCCGCTGGCGAGGCGTGGTTGCATGATATACTTGACTCCGAAGACGATAAGCCGTGGGGGTTGTCACCTACCCCGCTTCCCGATCTTCCTCCCGAGGTCCGGCAAAGCATCGTCGAATCAACCCTCGTCCAGCTTCAGCAGCATATCCAGAACGGTGGCGGACCAGTTCCGGTCGAGCAGATTGCCGAGGTTGCGGCCAAAATGCGCGAGGATATGGAGGAACTGCTTCAACAGGAGGCCGAGGATCGGGCGGGTCGGATGGAGACGAAGATCCACGACCAGCAGATTGAGGGGCGGTGGGAAGAGGCATTTTCGGCATTGATAACCAACGTAGTAACGCTGAAAGCTGGATTTATCAAGGGGCCGGTGGTCCGGCGCCGAAAGCGGCTCGTCCATCTATTCATCGGCGGAAAGACAAGGGCAGTAGCCAAGGAAGAGATCATCCACGAATACGAATCCCCGAGTCCGTTCGATATGTACCCGTCCGCCGGCGCCGTCAACTGCAATCAGGGTGAACTGATAGAGCGAATCAGGCCGCAGGCGTGCGATTTGGAGGGGATGAAGGGCTTGCCAGGTTGGGATTCTGACGCCATTGACGCCGTGCTTCTTCGATATCGCAATGGCGGGTTACGCAACTGGACATCCATCGACCAGGAACGGCTTGAGCTTGAGGATAAGGGCTCCAATCTCAATGCGCAGCGCGATTTCATGGAGGGCCTTGAGTATTGGGGCAACGTGCAGGGCAAAATGCTCATGGAAGAGGGCATTACGACCGACCTGAACGGTGGCAGTCTCAACGCCACTTCCGAGTACCAGGTCAATGCCATCCTGATAGGCGAATTCGTAGTCTACCGCGGACTGAATCCTGATCCGCTTGGTGAACGTCCGTACTCCAAGACCGGATGGAGCCTTGTTCCAGGGTCATTCTGGTACAAGGGCGTACCGGAGTTGATGCGGGACCTGCAGGCCATAGTGAATGCCACAATCAGGGCCTTGGTGAATAATGAAGCCCTGTCTTCCGGTCCCCAGGTGGTCTACAACGACACCGCCCGATTGCCGATAGGGGTAGATATCAGACAACTTGCCCCGTT
>DASRZD010000502.1:0-6688 GCA_035686805.1 Armatimonadota bacterium | reverse complement strand
CTGAATCATCGCTTTACCCCGGCCGCGGTCAAGGCAAGGGAGTGGATGGATGCGGGCCGCCTCGGGACGCCTTACATAATCAACATGCGCATGTGGATCAACAACCCGGCGGAGACCTCGCCCTGGTTCCACATGAGGGCGCTTCATCCGCACTCATTCGATGTCATGCGCTACTTCGCGGGCGACGTGAAGAGCGTGGCGGCGTTCATGAGGAAAGGCGACGGCCGAATCTGCTACTCGAATGCCCAGGTACTCATCCACTTCGCGAACGGCGTCGTCGGCAACCTGACCGGCAGCTATGACGCCGGCGGGAGTTACGGCCTGGAGAGGTGCGAGGTCGTCGGCTCGAAGGGACGGTTCGTCCTGGACGATGCCTGCGAGCACCTGTACTTCTATCCCAGGACCAGCATCGAGTACGAATCATACTCTTATCTGGGCGGGATGCGCTCGTTCGGCGAGACCTTCAAGGCTCGAATCAACTACTGGATCGACCAGCTCGATGCGAAGGCGAAGCCCGAGAAGATCAGCGCCTCCGGCGAGGACGGCCTCAAGGTGCAGAAGATCATCGAAGCCGCGATCAAGAGTTGGGAGACGCACGAGATCGTAGATTTGTAGTGAGCAGTGAACGGTAAACAGTGAACAGTGACTGTTTGGAGGTGAAGGCAATGCGTGGTGTGGATTATGTGGTAGATGAGACTGGCAAGAAGAAGGCGGTGGTGATAGATCTCTGTCAGTGGGGCGAGGTCTGGGAAGACTTCTACGACATAATGGTTTCCGAGGCCAGGAAGCGTGAGGATAGGGTGCCCTGGGACAAGCTCAAAGCCGAAATGGAGGAGGTACGGAAAACTGCCTGAGTATCGGCTTGAGTTCACTCAATCGGCTGCAAAGGAGTTCCGGTCTCTGTCCCCGGGGGTCAAACAGCGTGTTGCAGAGCGGGTCGACTCTCTAGTCAAGACACCTCGCCCTCGTGGATCGGTGAAGCTGAAGGGGCATGAGCACTACTATCGCCTCCGAGCGGGTGCTTACCGGATAGTCTACGAAGTGAACGATGAGGCAAGGATGATACTGGTGACTCGCATACGCCACAGAAGCGAGGTTTACGAATAGGACGTTTCTACACGTTCGAGGCTTTTCTCCGTGCCCTCCGTGCGTCTGTGGTTATTTCATAGAAGGAGCTTTTCGTGATCAAACTAGGCGTGAACTCAGTCTTGTTCGGCGGGTATGACTTCGCCACCGCATGCAAGTACATCAAGGCGTCAGGGTATGACGGCGTCGAGATTTCGGCGATCAAGGGCATGTGCGAGCACCTCGACCTCGATAACTGGAAGGCCCAGGCCAAAGACCTCAAGGCGATCGTCGCCGACAACGGCTTGGAGTTCCTCTCCATGGAGGAGGCCGCCCTCAATGAGGACCGGCTGATGCAGGCCTTCGAGGCCGGGGCGGAGATCGGCATCCCGGTGATCAATATCGGCCCGGGCGGGAAGTCGGACGTGGAGGAGGACTTCGTGCGCCAGACCGACCTCATGGCGAAGATGGCGACCCAGGCCGGGCCGTTCGGCGTGACGCTCTGCTGCAAGGCGCACGTTGGCGGCAGCATCTACAATACGCCGACCACCCTGCGCGCGATGGAAAAGATCAAGTCGCCGGCGTTCGGCGTCGATATGGACCCCAGCCATATCTATCGCGCGGGCGAGAATCCTGCGGATGCTCTGAAGCCGGTCCTTTCGCGAACCAAGCACATCCACATCCGCGACTGCAAAGGCCCCGGCCCGAGTCCCGGTACGCCTCCCGATCAGGCCTGCGGTCGAGGGGACATTGACCTCATGGCCTACTGCAAGGTCATGGTTGATGGCGGCTACTCCGGCCCGGTCTGCCTGGAAGTCATCGGCGCCCTGCAAATGGGCCTCCCCGAGGTCTCAATCATCTCAGCGGAATCCTATGGCTACCTGAACGCATGCCTGAAGGCATTAGGCGGGAGATAGCGTCTGGAGCGACCGTAAGCCCGACAGTGCCGTCCCCAGCACAGGATAAGGTCAGTGGTCGCCGTGGTGTGTGGAGAAGCGATGGCCTCCTCTGACTTCATGTGCTATAATGGGACATGGATGAGTATGGTGGCTAACTGGCAAGTTGGCTTAGCCTAATGTGGAGAGAGTATGTGTCGGCAGAAGAATGATAGCCTTCCCGAAAACATCCGGGTCCGCCTCGACAAGATGATCTCCATGACTAAGACAAAGTTGATAGCACCAGTCCTAACCGCTGGCATAATGCGTCGGCTGGTGCTGAGAGGTTTCCTTGACTACTCCGAACGAGATATGCGTGAGGCATATGAAGAGGAGGTATGCCATACAGCCAGGGAGATCCTTGGGCATAACCTGCATGTAGGGGGTGACTACGAGGACGCGTACTGCTCTCGCACTCTGCCCAAGTATGGGATTGTGACCCCTATTGGTGATAGAAGGTATACGACCACAAATGAGATTGTCGCGCACGCCGCGAGTGTTTTGGCGCATATCGAAGCTCGCGTTCCCGAGTTCGTCGCATCAAAAATCGGTGGAGTAACGGCGCTGCAGTCGGCGGCCCAAAGGCTAGTGATTGCTGCCGACCAAGCGGCCTTCTGCGGCGTGTTGACTCAGGAAATGCAGCGGAGCCCCAGCCATTTTGAGATTGTCAGTTTTGCTGTGTTGAGGATTCATCTAGAGAAGTTCGCATGCAAAGTGTATAGGAGTTCCCGCACCTCGGCTCACGATCACGGGGTTGATATTGCTACCGACTATGGCACCGTGTATCAAGTCAAGAAAATGCGCTTGATTACCCGGGAAGCCGTGGAGCAGGTATACTGTGAACTCCTCACCAACTTCGACGAAGGCAGGCTGCACGATCGCAAAGTTGTGCTTGTGATTGATGATCTGTCGTCCGCATGCCGCCAGTTCCTGATGGATATGCGAGTTCAACCTCTCATTCGTACGGACATACTGACGCTTGCGGGCCTTCTAAGCGATCCGGAGGATCGGCAAAAGGTGTTGCGCGTCGTATATGAGGAGTTCGCGCGCGAATACCGGAGCGATATATGCATGGCATGCACTACAAAACCCCGCATGACCGATTGCCGCTTCATACCTTTGCTTCCTTCCATGGCAGAAGATAGATACGATGTGAGGTAGATGGTATCTAGATGGTACGCGGAGGCGCACCATCCCAATCGAAGTCCGTTTCGGCAGACAGGAAGTCGAACATGTCTCCGGGTTCGCAATCGGTGATCTGGCTCAGGGATGCCTCGAATCCAGTATACACTATTTGCTCAAGAGTCAGTACCCTTCGATTGTTTTCCTTATCAAGTACAAGATTGTATACCATCCAAGCCATCTCTGCTTCCTCACGTTCCACCTTTTGCAGATTGGGGAGTGTTGAGAAGAAGCCAGTATCCAGTGCCACAGCCACCTTGCGCTTCCAGGCATGAAGTATTCCACCCTTGTAGATTAGCTGCGGTGCAAGTCTCTTCCTTGACGATGAGAGGTAATCCGCGCGTGGATAGTTTCTCTCCCTGGTCCAATCCATTTCGTGCCGATGCGCTTGATCTTCCATATAGTACTCGAAGGGCCTGCGGATGTTACCTGAGATGTACACAGCCTGTACCTCCAGCGCTCCGAAATCCGTTACGCGTCCGCGATCGTCGTATGCTGCAAGAACGACATCGATGTTCCCTGCGGACTTCCCGTGCTTGTCATACAACTTGACTTCCGTTAGCGAAGTCCACTTGCTCTCGGCTGGGAAGAAGAAGGAGGCGGCGTCATCTGCGATAATCCAGTTCTGTCTAAATCTGATTGGACAAGTGATGGCGGTCTCTTCCCCACAGAACACGCTGCATACACCGAGGGGATTTTCAGCCTTGTCTTTCGTGCAATTGGGAACCCTGTTGTTGTAGGGACACAACCTGTGCTGGCGATATCGCACAGCTTCATCGCTGAAGTTGTCCACCGGGAACCCGAAGACCTCAGATAGCGGATGGTTCGGCATCGGTTGCCCTCCTAGTCTGCCATATAGATTCAACACCCCCTTGTGTCGAACCTGCTTGAACTGGCAGATCTAGGTTCGCCTCTGAAGGTATTGTACCTCGAAATGGCGAAACTGACAAGGCGGAATGATCGTCCGGAGAAGTAATGGAGTAATCGAGAATGATACACTTCCTATTCCCAAGCGATCCGCTGGATGAGCGGGCGCCTGATGAGTTCTTTGGCGAGCAGCTAGTGGCTTTGGGGGATGCCGGCTTCTCGACATCCGTGTTTCCGGAGAGTGTGTTAGCAGAGGGTAAGTCACTCAAAGGGATTCCTGAGGGCAGCCAGGTGGTCTATCGAGGCTGGATGCTGAACGCTGGGGAATACGAAAGGCTCGTCAGCAAGATCGAGGAAGTGGGGGCGTCCCCATTCACTAACCTGCGGGATTACCTGTCCACGCATCACCTGCCTAACTGGTATCCGCTCATTGAGGACCTGACGCCGGAGACTCGGGTTTACCCGGCGGACGCGGACCTGGCCGATGAGCTGAGGGCGTTGGGATGGGACGCGTTCTTCGTGAAGGATTACGTGAAATCGCTCAAGACATCGGTCGGCTCTATTATCCACGACCCTTCGCAGATCGAGACGGTGGTCGCTGAGATGGAGAAGTATCGAGGGGAGATCGAAGGCGGCATCTGCATCCGACGGGTTGAGGACTTCATCGAGGAGACCGAGCGGCGCTGTTTCGTAATCAATGGTCGGCCATTCGCACCGGAAGCATCCGGCGAAATCCCGGAGATCGTCTGCATTTGTGCCGAGCGCATCCCAAGCAAGTTCTTCTCGGTTGACATGATCCAGCGGCAAGATGGGGTCTTGCGCGTAGTGGAAGTCGGCGACGGCCAGGTTTCCGACTTAGTGGGCTGGACGGCGGAACGATTTGCGGAGATGTGGTTTGAGAGTGAACGAAGTGACTAGAAGGGAGGTATCGCTGTCATGCAGATAGATCCGCTGCTTGTCATCACCGTCGTATTCGTCATCATCTTGGTAGGGATAATCCTGCTGATCGCCACCAAGATGGAGAAACGCAAACGGAAACTCAGTGTGACGCTGCCTGAGGGATGGCACCATGTGCCGGGCGCGTCTCCACTGGAGTACCGTCCTGAGGGAGAAGGGGGCGGCGTCCTCCAGATCTCCCTCAACCCGCCGTTTAAGCAGAAGATCACCAGCGGAGAGGAGGCTGAGAAGAAGCTCATAGAGCTCAATGATGCGCTCAGCATGCGTAAGGACTTGGGGGAGCGAATCGCCCTCGGCCACGAGCAGGCTGTACCCGGCATCATGGCGACCGCTACATATGAGAGCGATGATCATTGGTACAGCTTTTGGCTCATTCCCACCGAGGTCACCATCCTCGGCACCTATATCGTGAGCAAGCCAGACAAATCGCAAGAGAACCGCGCGCAGGCTGCCGAGATTATGCGAACCGTCGAGTTTAGGTAGGGCGTTGGGAGGTTCGAGTGCAATTCACCGGGCCGCCGATAACCGATCAATCGCTCTTGAAGCGCCTGCCGACGGCGTAGGGGGAAAGTGATCAGTGAACGGTGAACGGTGAACAGTGAGCAGTGAACGGAAATGCCCAAGAAGAAGAAGCTCACAATCAAGCCTCCTTCTCAGCTTGAGACCTTGAAGAGTACGCCGTCGGAGCTGGCGAAGCAGGCACTGCTGAAGTCAGGCGCGGGCGCGCATGGCGAGCGCAAGAAGCGCAGTCGCCAGAAAGATCGGCAAGAGGAGATTCAGGCTACGCTCGAAGGCGAGATCGAAGAGTGATTGCGGATAGCGGATATCGGATGTCGGATAGGGAAGGAGTATGACATGCGTTTCATTCTATTAATGGCCTTGCTGGCAGTGGCGACGTCGGCTTATGCGGTCGCGCCGCACAGTTCGTGGCAAAACGCTCTCAAGCCGAGTGGAGTGCCTGGCGCTGAAATCACTCTAGCTAAGGATGGCAAGGCGCTCTACGGGATACTCATCCCGGCAGCGCCCTCGACTCAGGAGCAGAAGGCGGCCGAAGACCTGGCGCAATGGCTGGGGGAGATGACGGCAGCCAGGTTCGTTGTATCGCGAGAGTCCGATGCCGCCTCCAAAGGCAAAGTAATAAGCATTGGGAACACCGGTCTCCTGTCCAACTTTGAGATAGCTCAGGCGGATTTGGGCGATGAGGGCTACGCCATAGATGAGAAGGATGGCAACCTGTTCCTGGTCGGCGGGAAAACCAGGGGGATCATCAATGCAGTCTATGCACTCCTGGAGGAGGATCTGGGGTGCCGATGGTACTCCCGCTTCTCGCAAACCATTCCGAACAAGCCGACCCTGAAGTTCCGTCCGGCCAAGCGCTCCTATATACCGAAGTTCGAGATCAGAGACCCTTACTACTGGGAGGCTTTCGACGGCACGTGGTCATTGCGCAACAAGACCAATTCCTCGGCAGCCCCGGTGCCGAAGGATTGGGGAGGGAACAAGGCCTATGCACTGTTTGTGCACACCTTCAGTACCCTCGTGCCGGCGGACCGGTATTTCAAAGACCACCCGGAGTACTTCTCCGAGCATAACGGCAAGCGCGACCCCGGTCAGCTCTGCGTCACGAATCCGGAAGTAGTTAAGGTCGCCGCAGACAGCGTGAAGCTTATTCTCCAAGGCAA
>DASRZD010000501.1:0-4237 GCA_035686805.1 Armatimonadota bacterium | reverse complement strand
GGGCCTCGTGCGGCCGCAGGACATCAGCCCGAACAATACGGTGCTGTCCACCAGCATCGCCGACGCCAAGATTGATACCATCGGCAAGGGCCCGGTCGGTGATCGGCAGCGGGAAGGTCTCATCAGCAAGCTGCTCAAGTTTTTGTTCTAATCGGAGGCAATCATGCGCAAGGCTATTCTATCAACACTGATACTTTCATCCACTCTGCTCGCGCAGGCTTCGACAAGCTCAGCCCAGGGGGAGCCGATCGTCCAGGTGAAGAACATCGCCCGGATCGAGGGCGCTCGCAGCAACCAGATCTACGGCTACGGGCTGGTAGTCGGCCTGGATGGCACCGGCGACACCCAGCAGACCCTTTTCACCGTGCAGTCGGTCGTGAACATGCTTCAGCGATTCGGGGTCTCGGTCGAACAAAGCAAGGTGAAGGTGAAGAACGTGGCCGCCGTCATGGTGACCGCCGATTTGCCTCCATTCGTGCGGCCCGGCAGCAAGATAGATGTCGTCGTCTCATCGCTGGGTGACTGCCGCAGTCTCCAGGGAGGCACTCTCCTCCAGACTCCCCTTCAGGGGGCGAATGGCGGGGTGTATGCGGTCGCTCAGGGCAGCGTCTCCGTGGGAGGCTTTCTGGCAACCGGCGACGGCACCAAGGTTTCCAAGAACCATACCACCGTGGGCCGAGTGCCCGGCGGAGCGATCATCGAGCAGGGAGTTCCGACAACTCTCACTGATGGCAATTCGGTCAACGTGCTCCTGAACAATCCCGACTACACGACCGCCGTGAGGATTGTCCAGGCCGTTGACGGCAAGCTGGGCGCAGGATCTGCAACCGCCCTAGATGCCGCGACCGTCCAAGTCAATGCTTCGGGCAAGGATGCGATCGCCCTCATCGCCGATATTGGCGAGCTTTCGGTCGAGGAATCCACCGTCGCCAAGGTCGTAATCAATGAGCGGACCGGCACCGTCATCATCGGCAGCGGAGTGAGGCTCTCCCCGGTGGCGATTTCCCATGGCAACCTGAGCATCGAAATCACGCAGGAGAAGCAGGTGTCCCAGCCGGCCCCTCTGTCTAAGAAGGGCGATACGGCGGTCGTGACTCAGACGACCGTTGATGCGACTGAGGATCGGGGCCGCCTGATAAACGTCCAGCCCGGCAATACCCTAGAGGAACTCGTACGGGCGATGAACGAGCTTAAGGTCACGCCTCGGGACATCGTTTCGATCCTTCAGGCGCTGAAGCAAGCCGGCGCTCTCCATGCGGAGCTCCAAATTATATAGGAATGATCCTTGATTCGTGATTCGTGAGGAAGCCAGAATGAGAATCGAAGGCATACAGTTCAATAAACCGGCTCAACCGGAGACCGAGGATCAGAAGCTCCGCGAAGCCTGCAAAGATTTCGAGTCAGTGTTCGTGAGGCAGTTGCTGTCCGAGATGAGGGCCACAGTCCCGAAATCCGACCTGCTCGGATCGCGAGAGCAAGAAATCTATCAGGACATGCTGGACACGGAAATGTCGAAGGACATAGGCCGAGCCGGCACACTGAAGCTCGGCGACCTGCTCTACGACCAGTTACGAACAACGAGTCATGAGTAACAAGTAACAAGTAATGCGTAACCGGATCTGCCTTACGGATTACTCCTTACTCCTTAGAAAGAAAGCGCTAAAGTTCCCGCGAAAAGCGTCGAGAAGTACTTGGGGAAACCCTAAGTTTTTCAGGCGCTCCGTCGCTGGGAAGGTGCTAAGATGCATATTTCTAACGCACAAATACAAAAAGCACTTGAGCTGAGTCTCCATCGGGTGCACGTCGTTCGTCCTCCAGGAAGTCCCGACTGTCGGGACGCGTCGCAGCCCGACAGGCTGACTCTCTCCAGAAAGGCAACGGAAGTGCAGCAGATCAAACAAGCATTGGCCGCAATGCCAAGTACAAGGGAAGGCGTCGTCCGTAATCTGAGCAGGAAGCTTCAGTCCGGCGACTACAAAGTCAACGAACAGGAGCTGGCGGACAAGATGCTCGATGCCGCCAGACTGGGCAGGAGCACTATCTAGGAGACGATCATGGACAGGAAGAGCGTTAAAACCGAGTTGACTTCAATAGCCCAATCCCGATTGGCATACTACCAGGAGTTGGTCTCCCTTGCGGAAGCCCAGCGGGAGCTTCTCGTAGGCGGCAGGCACTCGGAGCTTGCCGATAACCTGAAGGCCCATGACCCGATCCTCATTGAGATCGGCCGTCTCGATAAGCGTGAGGAAGCCCTCGCGAGCCTCCTCACCGACACAGAATCAGACTCTGATTACCGACAGCTTATACAGACTACCGCCAAGACCGCGGCTCGTCTGGCCGAACTGACCAGGACCAACGCGGAACTCCTGGAGAACGCCAGGGAGTTCGTCGCCTTCTCCATCGGGGTCATCGTCAAATCGGTAAACGAATCCTGTGCGATCGGCGACTCTGTCACCGACTCCAATGGAGCGCTCCTGCTGGATAAGAAGGTATAACCCGTGTCCTTTTCTGGATTAGACATTGCCCTAAGTGCACTGAGAGCCCAGCAGCTGGCCATGAATGTGACCGGCAACAACATCGCGAATGCGGCCACCGAAGGCTATCATCGCCGGGAGGCGGTCCTCGTTCCTTCGAGCGCCGTTCGGAACACCGGAACTATCCTCGGCAATCCTCAGATCGGCACCGGAGTGCTCGTTCAGACCATCAGGCGCGTTCAAAACACCTATATCGAGAACCAGATTAGACTTCAGAACCAGGAACTCGGCATGTGGGACTACCGGAATGAGTCCCTGAAGCAGATCGAAGCCGTGCTTGGAGAGCCTGGCGATCTCGGGCTTTCCGCTACACTCGACAAGTTCTGGAACTCCTGGGAAGAGCTGGCCTCCACGCCGGATAGTCTGACGGCAAAAATATCAGTCGTTCAGGCCGGGACGAGTGTCTGTGACCGCATAAAAAGCCTTTACAATAACTTCCGCCAGCTTCAGGCCAGAGTGGATATCGCACTGGTGGATAATGCCGGGGAGATCAACCGGCTGGCGCACGAGATCGCGAATATCAATAAGGAGATCACCGCGGGTTCGGATAGCGTCTCCCAGCCGAACGACATGCTCGACAGGCGAGAGCAGCTCATAGGCCAGCTTTCCAAGCTTGTTCCAATTCAGGTCAGCGGCTCCGGGGGACTGAGCTTAATGGTCAGCGTTTCGGGCAAGAACCTCATCCAGGGCGGACACGTCACTGAGGTGGCCCTGGGGAATTCACCGACCGGATGGACGGGCCTCGTCTGGACCGACGATGGCACCGATTTCGTGGCGAACGGCGGCCAAGTCAAGGCACAGATCACCATACGGGATGACATCCTGGGCGGCCATATCGCCGATCTCGACTCCATTGCCCAGACGATTATCAGCCGGGTGAATGAGCTGCATACAACGGGCACTCTGCTGGACGGAACTGCATGCGGGAGCTTCTTCACTCCCGGTGGGGATGCCTCCAACATCTCTATTGAGGCTTCCCTGGCAAACTCCCCGGCAGGAGTCGGAGTCGGCACAAGTGGGACCTCCGGAGATAACTCTCTAGCCCTGGCGATGTCCGATGTCCGCGGTGACATTCTGATCAACGGACAGACTATCGGTGGAGCTTACGCCGGCCTGGTCGCGACTATCGGCACCCAGGCACGGGAAGCAATCGCCCAAACCGGGGTTCACAACCTTTCCGTCCAACAGCTCGAGACACAGAGAGAGTCGGTATCCGGCGTATCCATAGACGAGGAAATGGTAAACATGGTCAAGTTTCAGCAGGCGTACAATGCCGCTGCCAGGATAATGTTGGTTCTCGATAGTATGCTGGACACCTTGATCAACAAGACGGGGGTAGGCTAAATGCGCGTCACGCTCGGCATGTTGACTAATAGCATACGGTCAAGTCTGCTATCGAGCGCTGAGAACCTGATGAGGAGTCAGCAGATCGCGTCCAGCGGCAAGCGGATCAGCAAGCCTTCGGACGATGTGGTTGGCACCGGCAGGTCTCTCAGTATGCGGTCTGCTCTCGCCTCGATAGATCAGTATGACAGAAATAGCAGCGTAGCCAGATCGGAGCTGAGTATCGCGAGTTCTGCATTGGATGCGCTGGTATCGGTAGTGCAGGAACTCCGTGATGCGGCCGTGAGGACAGCCAACTCGTCCTTGACTCCTGAGGCCAGAGCGACTTGGGGCACGAAGCTTGATGGGCTCATGACCCG
>DASRZD010000500.1:0-2961 GCA_035686805.1 Armatimonadota bacterium | reverse complement strand
GGGCCAAGCGCATCCTGATCCCTCGGGCGAAAGAGGCTCGGGAGGTGATTCCCGAGAAGCTGCGGGAACTGGGAGCTGATGTGGACGTTGTGACGTCTTATAAGACGGAGGCGGAGGAGTCGGATGTGGCAGACGTGTCGGACCGAATACAGGCGGGGGAGATAGACATAATCACGTTCACCAGTTCCTCGACCGTGAGGATGTTCGCCGAGCGGATCCCGAAAGTGCCGGAAGGCGTTATAATAGCATGCATCGGCCCGATCACGGCCGAAACCGCCGAGTCCCTCGGCCTCAAGCCGGATGTCGTGGCCGAGGAATACACGATCGAGGGATTGGTGAAGGCATTGGTGGCAAAGTGCGCATAGGAAGATGGCGCTGGATTCTATTGGTTTTGCCTGTGTTGGCACTGGTGGCCTTTTTCTTCCAGTTGCTGCCTTGGGGAACGAGGACCACCTACTCATGTCGTATGTGTGGGGCACGAGCGCACGAGTCACGCTTGCTATTCATTCCGTCTGGTCGGCATGTTATTCCCGAAGGTTTAGAGGAATATTGGCGCAAAAATGTGGATCCGCGCCATCAGCATGAATGGCTGGCATGCGCTAAAGGTACAAACTACTTCTTGATGACTGGCGCTGTCGATTACGTAGCTGGCCTTAATCCGCGCTGGATGCTAACCAGAAGGTTCCAGCTGGTGGTATTGCAGGCGTTACCGTCTGCGAATGCTCGGAAGTCCTTCATGGAAGACCTGTGGCAGATCGGGTTAAGAGACCGCAATGCATGTAGGAACGTTGTTTGGCCAATTCGAATGGCATACGATGAGAATCCTAAGAGAACGGATTGGCCCACGATACTAAGGAAAGTGGGCTGTGACCCCGTGACGGGACATATAGAAAGCAAGAAATGATCAACATCACCAGACTTTACTGCGGAATTGGGACGAGTGGGGATGCGCTGAGATACGGCAAGGCGAGTGAGGGCGTGCGTGAGAAGCCCTTCCACGCGTCGAAGTCGGTCGAGGAGCGGAAACCGATTGTCGTGTGGAACGGCACTCGGCGCTGCAACTTGAAGTGCATCCACTGCTACGCCGATTCCGACAATATCGAATATCCGAACGAGATGACGACTGAGGAGGTCCAGGCGCTCATCCGCGACCTGGGCGAGTTCGGCGCGCCGGTCTTCCTATTTTCAGGGGGCGAGCCGCTCATACGAGAGGACATCTCCGAGAACGCCATCCTCTGCAAGCAGGTCGGAATCCGACCGGTCATCTCGACCAACGGCACGCTCATCACCGAAAGGGTCGCTCAGAGGATCAAAGAGGTTGATTTCGGGTACGTCGGGATCAGCCTGGATGGGATCAACGAGCGCAATGACTTCTTCCGAGGCAAGAAGGGCGCGTTCGAGGCGGCGATGAGGGGCTTCGACAATTGCGTCGCGGTCGGGCAGAAGGTTGGCCTCCGGCTCACCCTCACCCGGCATAACTACGAAGACCTGAATGGGATATTCGACTTCATCGAGGAGCACAAGATCAACCGCGCGTGCTTCTACCATCTGGTCTATACCGGCCGCGGGAGCGACATGCAGAAAGACGACCTGACGCACGAGGAGTCACGGAAGGCGGTTGATCTCATCATTGACCGCACGGCGGATATGCAGCGGCGCGGGCTGGATGTGGATATCCTGACGGTGGACAACCATTGCGATGGCCCTTATCTGTATGTGCGCATGCTCCGCGAGGGCAATCCTCGGGTGGAGGAGGTCATGAAGCTCCTCAAGTGGAATGGCGGCAATAGCTCGGGCGTGGGGATCGCGGACGTTGACAATGAGGGCAATGTGCACGCGGATCAATTCTGGTGGTATCACTCGTTCGGCAACGTGAGGGAGCGGAAGTTCGGCGAGATATGGATGGACACGTCCGATCCCCTGATGGCCGGACTGAAGAACCGCAAGCCGCTGCTCAAAGGTCGCTGTGCGACGTGCAAGTGGCTCGATATCTGCAATGCGAACTTCCGGGTTCGGGCGGAGGCGGTCTATGGCGATGTTTGGGCGCCCGATCCGGCGTGCTATTTGGGCGATTATGAGATAAAGTAAGCGTGTGGAGAGTTGGAGTGGTGGAGTGATGGAGTACTGGGCAATCCGGATATCCAATACTCCAGTACTCCAATACTCCATTACTCCACGTTCGTTGAGGAGGCAAGACTATGGGAAGCATACGACCCAGGAGATTGAGATCATCTGACGCCATGCGTCGGTTGGTGCGGGAGACCGAGCTGTCGGTAAATGATCTCGTTTATCCGCTGTTCGCGGTTCACGGCTCGGGCGTGAGGGAGGAGATCCCCTCGATGCCGGGATGCTTCCAGATGTCGGTTGACGAATTGGTGAAGGAGGCGGCGGAGGTCCAGGGCCTCGGGATTCCCGCGATCCTGCTTTTCGGGCTGCCGGCGACCAAGGACGAGATCGGCTCGGAGGCCTACGCGCCGGAAGGCATCGTCCAGCAGGCGGTGAAGGCGATCAAGGCGGCAGTGAAAGACCTCCTTGTCATCACCGATGTCTGCCTTTGCGAATATACGTCACACGGACACTGCGGGATCGTCCGCGAGGGGCAGGTCGTCAATGACCAGACCCTCAGGCTGCTTGCCCAGACTGCCGTTTCCCATGCTCAGGCGGGCGCGGACATAGTTGCTCCTTCGGATATGATGGACGGCCGAGTGGCGGCAATCCGCCAGGCGCTCGATGACGCAGGCTTCACGAACACGCCGATCATGTCCTATGCGGCGAAGTATGCGTCCTCATTCTACGGGCCGTTCAGGGAAGCTGCCGAGAGCGCACCGCAGTTCGGCGACCGGCGGACCTACCAGATGGACCCGGCGAACGCTCGCGAGGCGATCAAGGAAGTCATGCTCGACATCGAGGAGGGGGCGGACATAGTGATGGTCAAGCCGGCGCTGGCGTACATGGACATCA
>DASRZD010000499.1:0-4180 GCA_035686805.1 Armatimonadota bacterium | reverse complement strand
GTGATCAGTATCCCTGCCACCAGGAAGGTGAAATTGTGCTTCAGCGCCATCCAGAAGATCGGATCGCCCGCGAGCTGGGCGAAGTTCTGGATGCCGATGAGCTCTTTGTTCTGCGACAGCCCCCTCCATCGGAAGAGGCTGAAATAGAACGCCTGCGCCATCGGGAGTACGAAGAAGACTCCGTACAGAAGGATGGCGGGAGCGAGAAACAAGGCGGCGGTTCTGCGTTCTTGGTTCATGGTGCTTAGTGCTTAGTGCTTAGTGCTTAGTGCTTGGTGCTTGGTGCTTGGTGCTTGGTGCTTGGTGACTAGCGCTTCACTTACCCTTTTTGCGGAGGTAAGAACCCAAGCTATTGAGCATCTTCTTCACGTGTATGCACCTGTCAGCAAACTCCTTCTGTTCCTCATTAGTTATCAAGCGACGGCGCAGGGCATAGACAAGATGGCTCTCAGTCTCGCCTGTGCTGGCTTTCGCGATCCGGAGGAATCTCCCGAAGTCACCATCAAGTTGGCGTTCAAAGCCTTCGGCGATATTGGATGGGCCGGATTCCGATGATCTCATCATCTGCTGGGCGAGCCATCGGTAGTCATGGTGAAACTGCTCGACAAGATCAGCGATATCTACAGCTAAGTCCATGGACACCCGCCAGACTTCCAATTCCTGAAAGCTTTCTGCCATCAAGTTCTCCTTTGTCTGTTCTGACTCTGCACTATGCACAAGGCACTATGCACCATGCACTACTCCACCCTATGCTTCGGTATCGAGCTGTCCTTCGCTGTCGCCTGGGCAAGTTTCTCCATGGCTGCCAATGCCTGCTCGGGTGTCTTCTCCTTGTTCAGCAAGGCGGCCATGGCGCTTTCGACATCCTTGCGCATTGTCTGGTACCAGTTGGCGTAGTCCGCATCCCACAGGGCCGATGCCTTCGCTGCGCACTCCGCCGCGCCCACCAGGTCGGGAGGGAGTTCCTGGTCGTCACTGCCCTTGATGGCCATAAGGGTGTTCTTCTTGATGACGAACTGCTTCGCCATGTCGAGCGACGTCATGAACTTGAAGAAGTCGGCGGCGAGGTCGTGATTCTTGCCGTCAGCCGGGATGATCCACGTCTCTACGCCAGCCGAGGTGATGGTCGGGTCGCCCTTGCCGCCCTCGATGACCGGCGGGTTGATGAATGCCATGTGGAAGCCCTTGGGGAGCTGGTCCTTCATCTCCGAGCCGAGCCACGTGCCGCAGGGGATCATCGCCGCGCGGCCGAGGACGAACTCCATCTGCGCCTCGGTGTGGCTCATGCCCATCGCGCCCTTCTGGAAATAGCCCTTATCCCGGAGCTCGGCGACCATATTCGCGGCCTTCAGGAAGGCCGGGCTCTTCCATGCGCCGGGCTTCAGGTTCTGCGCATCGTTGAATGCCTGCAGGCCGCCCTCACTGATGGCCCACGGGAAAAGGAATCCTCGGAGCATATACGCGGGATAGCGGCCCTGGAAGGTGATGGGCGCGATGCCCGCCTTCTTGATCTTCTCACAGAGGACCAGCAGCTCGTCATACGTCTTCGGCGGCTGCCAGCCATGCTGCTTGAACATATCCACGTTGTACCACCAGCCGAATACGTTCTGGTTATACGGCATGATGTAGTAATGGCCCTCATACTTGCCCTTGTTCAGCAGGCGCATGTCGAACGTGTCAATCCACTTCTTGTCCTGGCCGTAGGCCTTGGTTTCGAGGTACTTGTCCATCGGGAGAACCTTCCCCTCGGCGACGAGTCCCCAGTAGTCCATGCCCCAGCCGGGCCAAGCGAGATCCGGCGGATTGCCCTTGATGAACCTTGGGCGGAGCTGCTCCCATACTCGGGGATTGCCCCACAGGTTGATCTTCACATTGGGATGAGTCTTCTCGTACTCGCGGGCGGCGTACTCGAAGAAGTCGAGACCGAAGCCGCCCTGGAATGATGCCACTTCAAGCTGGATCTGGCCCTTTTGGGCAGTCTGCTTCTTGGCACACCCGACGATGACGACGAGCAATATGGCTAACACACAAATGGCCGGCAGTATTCGCTTCATGCTGGTATCCTTTCTGGCGAAGCAGTATCTACTCCACGCAAGATGACAATGTAGGAGTTCGACCGGAGGAGTCGAAAATCCTTCGGAGGCACGCCGACCTTGACAAGCGCAAGGGCATGTGTTACGATTACGCGAAAGGTGTCACACAATGGATGAACTGACTCGATTCGGCGTTTCACTACCTGCCCAACTGATCAAGGCCTTTGACGAAAGCATCGAAAGGAAGGGCTATCGCACCCGTTCGGAAGCGATTCGCGACATGATGCGGGATTACCTCGTAGAGAAGGAATGGGAGAACAACGCCGGAGTGGTAGTTGGCACAGTCACCATCGTTTACGACCACCACACTCGCGAACTGTCCAGCGTGCTGAATAATCTTCAGCATGACCACCATGACGAGATCATATGCACGACCCACGTACATATGGATCACGACAATTGCCTGGAGGTCATAGTAGTGAAAGGCACGAGCGAACGGGTGATGGCTATCGCCGATCAGTTGATCAGCACAAGGGGGGTGAAACACGGAAAACTGGTATGCACTACCACAGGAGAAGGCCTGAAGTAGAGAGCGTCTATTTTTTTGGCTTGGAGGTAACACAATTTTGAGATTCGTGACAAGCATGATGGTTGTCCTGGCAGGATTGATGAGTGTGTCCGCTCAAGCCTGCTACACTGGGCTGGCATTGATCCCAACGGCAGATGTGGTCCAGTCCGGGGAGTACTCAATCGAACTTCAGTTCGACGGCACGTTTGCCCGCGGTATGGAGGAGACCCGGATTCTGAACACCGAATTTGGCCTGACTCCGAGATTGGAGGCAGGAATCGATTACGATTTCAGCAGGGATGCAGAGACCCGGACACTATTGAACGCCAAGTATGTACTACTCACCCCAAGAGAACAACGCCCGGCTCTTGCCGTCGGTACGTGCAACGTGGGGCAGAATCTGAAGAGCAGCCCCTACGCCGTAGCCACCAGGGACTGCGGTTCGGCGCGAGGCCATCTCGGAGTCGTCAGCATTGATGGCAACGGGCGGTGGTTTGGAGGAGTGGACAAGGCCGTCAACAAGAAGCTGACCTTGACCGCAGATTACACGAGCGGAAATGAGAACAACTCATCCATCGGGCTTAGCTACCAGTTCAATGACCGGTCTGGGATCACTTCCGGTGTGGTCTTCCCCAACGAAGGTGGTGATACCCAGTTAACGATACATCTCGTGTGTTCCGGTTCATGCAGACACACCGGGGTAAGGAGATAAGTATGCATATTCCTGACGGATATTTGGGACCACAGACGTACACAGCAGCGTATGCGGCTGCTGTTCCGTTCTGGGTAATCGCGTCCCGCAAGCTCAACAAGACTCTGCGCAGCAAGCAGGTGCCGCTGCTGGCGCTGAGCGCGGCGTTCTGTTTCGTGATCATGATGTTCAATGTGCCGATACCGGGTGGAACAACCGGGCACGCCGTCGGCGCTGTGCTGGTTGCCATGCTACTTGGACCTTGGGCTGCATGCATCGCCGTCTCGCTTGCTCTGATCGTTCAAGCCCTTGTATTCGGTGATGGCGGCATTACGGCAATAGGCGCAAACTGTCTCAATATGGCGGTGATTATGCCGTTCGTCGGATATGGAGTCTATCGGCTGATCGCCGGAAGGAGTGACACCTTATCCCGACGCCGCTGGATCGGAGCAGCAGTCGGCGGATATGTCGGGCTGAACGCTGCTGCCCTTGCCACAGGCATAGAGTTCGGGATACAGCCCGCACTTTCCCATGATGCTGCAGGACACGCTCTTTACGCGCCGTACCCATTGAGCATAGCGGTGCTGGCCATGGCTGTGGAGCACCTCCTGCTCTTCGGTATCATAGAGGCAGTCGTCACCGGTCTTGTGATAGCATACATCCAGAAAACGGACTCTTCACTCCTGTATCACCCTGCAGGACGGATCACATCCCGAGGTGAGAGCAAATGAAGACTGCCACCAAACTGTGGATCGGATTGCTGGCCCTGGTCGTGTTGTCGCCCCTGGGGTTGATCCTGCCGGCAAAGCTCGGGGCTGGGTCCGCCTGGGGAGAGTGGAGTGCGGAGGAGATCCGCAAGCTAGTGGGTTACGTGCCGTCGGGAATGTC
>DASRZD010000498.1:0-17820 GCA_035686805.1 Armatimonadota bacterium | reverse complement strand
TGAGTAAACGGATAATCATATTCGATACAACGCTGCGAGACGGCGAGCAGTCACCCGGGGCGAGCATGAACCTCGAGGAGAAACTGGAGGTCGCCAGGCAGCTTGCACGGCTGAAGGTTGACGTCATCGAGGCCGGCTTCCCATACTCGTCACCGGGCGATTTCGAGTCGGTCAAGGCGATCGCACAGCAGGTTAAAGGACCGATCATTGCCGGATTGGCTCGCACGCGGGATGAGGATATTGACGCCACCTGGGAAGCGGTCAAGTATTCCAGCAAGCCCAGGATACACACGTTCGTTGCGACCTCGGATATCCATCTGAAGCACAAGCTTCGGAAGTCACGGGAGCAGGTACTGGAGATGGCGGTAGCCGCAGTGAAGCGTGCGAAATCCTACTGCGAGGACGTCGAATTCTCGGCTGAGGATGCTTCGAGGACCGATATTGACTACCTCTGCCAAGTCGTCGAGGCGGTCATAGATGCCGGTGCGACTACGGTCAATCTGCCGGACACCGTGGGGTATGCCATCCCCCAGGAGTTCGGCGAAATGATAGCCACGGTGATCAAGCGCGTGCCCAATATCAAGAAGGCCGTTATCAGCGTCCACTGCCACAATGACCTCGGTCTGGCGGTCGCTAGTTCGCTGGCGGCAGTTAAGGCCGGCGCAGGCCAGGTGGAATGCACGGTTAACGGAATCGGCGAGCGCGCGGGAAACGCCGCTCTCGAAGAGATCGTGATGGCGCTGGATACCCGAAAGGACATCTTCGGCGCAAGCACGGGTATCAACACGAGGGAGATCTACAGGGCAAGCCGTCTTGTCAGCGACGTTACAGGGCAGAATGTCCAGGCGAACAAGGCCGTCGTTGGGAGCAATGCCTTCGCCCACGAGGCCGGCATTCACCAGCACGGTGTGATGCAGGAGCGGACGACTTACGAGATCATGGACGCGCAGAGCATCGGGCTGTCGGAAAGCAAGCTCGTGCTGGGAAAGCACTCCGGCCGGCATGCCTTTGATAAGCGCCTGACCGAGCTGGGCTATGAGCTCACTCACGAGGAGCTGAATAAGGCGTTCGCCAGGTTCAAGGAAGTCGCGGACAAGAAGAAGGAGATCTTCGACGAAGACCTGGAAGCCATCGTGGCCGACGAGTTCCACACCGTGCCTGAGACCTATCAGCTTCGGTATATGACCGTCATGACCAGCCTGGAAGGGATTCCGACCGCCACGCTGAAGATCGCGAGTCCGGATGGCGAGTTGATGGACTGCGGCACAGGGGTCGGGTCAGTTGATGCCGTCTACCGCACGGTTGATAAAATGCTGGGTGTCCCTCACCGGCTGATTGACTATATCGTGAAGGCGGTCACCGGCGGCACGGATGCCTTGGGCGAAGTGACCGTCAAGCTGGGCGACGACCGGAATGTCTACACGGGCCGGGGCGCGAGTCTGGATATAGTCGAGGCGAGTGCAAAGGCCTACATTCAGGCCATCAACAAGCTGGTGTACTATAACAAGATGAGAAACCAAAATGGGTCAAACGATAACAGAGAAGATACTCGCCAAACACTGTGACAAGAGCGCCGTCGAGCCCGGCGAGCTGATAATCGCAAAGCTGGATTTGGCGCTCGGGAACGATATCACTGCGCCCATCGCCATCAGGGAATTCGAGAAGATCGGGGCTGGATGCGTATTCGATCGCGACAAGATCGCTCTCGTGCCGGACCATTACACGCCTGCGAAGGACATTAAATCTGCTCAGCAGGTCAAGGAGATGCGGGACTTCGCCCGGAAGTATGGGATCACGCATTTCTGGGAGATCGGCCGAGTGGGGATCGAGCATACACTGCTGCCGGATGAGGGACTTGTGCTCCCGGGAGACGCGGTCATCGGCGGTGATTCCCACACTTGCACATACGGCGCGATCGGGGCATTCTCGACCGGGGTCGGTAGTACGGATTTGGCTGCGGCGATGGCGCTCGGCGAATGCTGGTTCCGCGTGCCGGAGAGCATCAAGTTCGTCTACTACGGCAAGCTCGGGAAGTGGGTCGGCGGCAAGGACTTGATCCTCCACACGATTGGGAAGATCGGCGTGGATGGGGCGCTCTATTGCTCCATGGAGTTCACCGGCGAGGTGATCGAGAGGCTGCCGATGGCCGACCGCTTTACAATGTGCAATATGGCGATCGAGGCCGGGGCGAAGAACGGGATCATCCCGCCGGATGACATCACCCTGGAGTACGTCCGACCGCGGGCGAAGAGACCGTTCAAGGTCTACGCGAGCGATCCTGATGCCAAGTATAAGCAGATCATCGAAATTGATTGCTCGAAGCTCGAACCGCAGGTCTCGTTCCCGCACCTTCCTGAGAATGCCAAGCCGGTAAGTCAGGCAGGAGACGTTAAGATTGATCAGTCGGTGATCGGCTCCTGCACGAATGGGCGGATCGAGGACCTTCGGGTCGCTGCCCAGGTGCTGAAAGGGCGGAAGGTTCACCCGGACGTTCGGCTGATCATCCTCCCTGCGACGCAGGAGATTTGGCGGCAGGCGATGCACGAAGGCCTGTTCGACATATTCTCCGAGGCAGGCGCGGCAATCAGCACTCCAACCTGCGGCCCGTGCCTGGGCGGACATATGGGCTGTCTGGCGGAAGGGGAACGGTCAATCGCAACGACGAATAGAAACTTCGTCGGTCGGATGGGACATCCAAAGTCGGAGGTCTATCTCGCAGGCCCGGCGGTTGCAGCCGCCTCCGCGGTGGCTGGACACATCGTCAGCCCGGAGGAATTGAAATGATTCTCAAAGGCAGAGTTCACAGATACGGAGACAACGTTGACACGGACGTCATCATTCCCGCGAGGTACTTGAACACCTCCGACCCGGATGAGCTGGCGTCGCACTGCATGGAGGACATTGACCCGGACTTTATCAAGAAGGTCAAACCGGGCGATATGATAGTAGCCGAGGAGAACTTCGGCTGCGGGTCGTCGAGGGAGCATGCGCCGCTTGCGATCAAGACGGCAGGCGTCTCGTGCGTGATTGCTAAGACGTTCGCTCGGATATTCTACCGAAACTCGATCAACATCGGCCTTCCGATCCTCCAGTGCCCCGAGGCTGTGGATGAGATCTCGGCTGGGGACGAAGTCGAGGTAGATACGGCATCCGGGAAGATTACCAACCTGAGCACCGGCAAGTCATACCAGGCCATGCCGTTCCCGGAGTTCATGCAGAATTTGATCTCCGCGGGAGGATTGGTCGCCTACGCTCGGGAGAGAATCAAATCGGGCCCGAAATGCAAGTGAAGGCTCAGGGAGAAGCCAATGTCTAAGATCATGATATACGATACGACCCTGCGCGATGGAGCGCAGGGCGAGGGCATCTCATTCTCAGTCGAGGATAAGGTCAAAATCGCTCGGCGATTGGATCAAGCCGGCTTCGACTACATTGAGGGCGGATGGCCGTTGTCGAATCCCAAGGACGTCGAGTTCTTCCAGCGGATGCTCGGGGATCCATTGAAGCACGCGAAGCTCGCCGCCTTCGGAAGTACAAGAAGGGCGAGAGTCAAAGCCGAGGAAGACCCCAACCTCCAGGCCCTGGTGGCGAGTGGAGCGTCCGTGGTAACGGTATTCGGCAAATCATGGGACCTCCATGTGACCGACGCCATACGGGCGACTCTGGAAGAGAATATCGAGATGATCTATGACTCGGTGAGCTTCCTGAAGAAGCACGACCGAGAAGTGATCTATGATGCCGAGCATTTCTTTGATGGCTGGAAAGCGAATCCCGAGTGTGCCATCAAGACCCTGAAGGCCGCTGCAGCAGCCGGGGCCGATTGCATCGCTCTATGCGATACGAACGGCGGATGCCGCCCGGATGAGATTGCCGAGGCCATGGATGCCGTCATGTCGGAAGTTAAGGTACCAATTGGCATTCACACACACAATGATTCCGAAATGGCAGTCGCGAACTCGATTGTTGCAGTCCAGAAAGGGGCGGTTCACGTTCAGGGTACGGTCAATGGATACGGCGAGCGTTGTGGGAATGCCAACCTCTGCTCGATCCTCCCGACCCTTCAGCTAAAGCTGGGATTCGATTGCATACCCGATGCGTCCCTGAAGGATTTGACCGGTCTCTCGAACTACGTAGATGAGATCGCAAACGTCGTGCCGAGGGACAACCAGCCGTTCGTTGGTCGGAGTGCATTTGCGCACAAGGCCGGAATTCATGTGGACGCCCTCATGAAGCAACCGCTGACCTACGAACACATCAAGCCGGAAGAAGTCGGGAATACCAGGCGAGTGCTGGTTTCCGACCAGTCTGGGGCAAGCAGCATTGTACATAAGGCTCAACAATACGGCGTCGATCTTACCAAGAAATCGCCTGAGACAAAAGAAGTCCTGCAGCGAATATCAGATCTGGAGAAGCAAGGCTATTCGTTCGAGGGGGCGGAGGCATCGTTCGAGCTGCTGCTCAGGAAGGCGGTCGGAACTTACCGGAAGCTGTTCGACTTCAAGAGCCTGCGTGTGATCGTGGAGCGCCGGGGAACCGATACTGAACCGATCACCGAGGCGACTCTGAGAGTTGTGGTTGACGGCGAGGAGTTCCTCACAGTCGCAGAAGGCGATGGACCGGTTCATGCCTTGGACAATGCGCTCAGAAATGCCCTTGAGAAGTTCTATCCCGAGGAGCTCAAGCATATCAAGTTGACCGACTTCAAGGTTCGAGTTTTGGATGCGAAGGAGGCAACTGCGGCAGGGGTCCGGGCGATAGTCGAGTCCACGGACGGAACCTCCTCATGGAGCACGGTCGGAGTCTCGACAAACATTATCGAGGCGAGTTGGTACGCGCTGGTTGACAGCGTGGAGTACGGTCTGCTTCAGCAAATGTCGAAGAAAGAGGGCGCGTAGAGCGTTCCGCGATTTCGAGTCGTCAAGTGCCAGCCCCCGACCGAGGCTGGCATTTTCCTTATAAGGAGACAGCATGCAAGTGGTATTGGCGGAATCCGCCGGGTTCTGCTACGGAGTCAAACGGGCGATGGATGGCGTGATGCAGGTGGCTCGGGAATCAGGCAAGCCAATCTACACGCTCGGCCCGCTGATTCATAACCCGCAGGTAATCGAGAAGCTGGAGAGCGAGGGCGTGAAGAGCGTCCATGAGCTGAGCGAGATTCCGGGAGGTTCAGTGGTCGTCATGCCGTCTCATGGGGTCTCGAAGCCGGTTATGGACCAAGCGAGGGAGTCCGGGCTGGAGATCATTGACCTCACATGCCCGTTCGTGAGCAAGGTCCATCGCCTGGCCGAGCAGCTCGTGAGCGAGGGATATCAGGTCGTCGTCCTGGGCGACCCGGGGCACACCGAAGTCAAGGGCATCATGAGCAGGGCAGGGGAGGGTGCGGTCGCCGTCTCTCACGCCGAGGATCTTTCGAGCCATGAGCTTGGGAAACGAGTGGGTGTGCTTGCTCAAACCACTCAGAGGCCTGATGAATATCGCATGCTGGTGGCGGAAGTTGCCCTTCGCGCCTATGAGGTTCGAGGCTTCAATACAATTTGTAATGCCACTACCGACCGCCAGCAGTCTGCGTTGGAGCTTGCGTCGGATGTGGACGTGATGATCATAGTGGGCGGCAGGAACAGTGCGAATACTCGGCGCTTGGCGGAGATGTGCTCCTCCGTGGTCAGAACTCATCATATCGAGGTCGCAGGCGAGTTGGATCCCAAGTGGTTTCGCAAGACGGAGAAGGTTGGAGTCACGGCGGGAGCATCTACTCCCGGCTGGATCATCGAGGAAGTAGTCAAGAAGTTGGAAAGCTTATGAGCGCTTACGGCAAGATCACTAAGGTCAGGGAAGGCAGCCCGGCATGGGAGGCGGGGATTCGTGCCGGAGATGAGCTGGTTTCGATCGATACCCGGCCGGTTCGCGACGTCCTGGATTATCGGTACTTAACTCTGGAAGAGACCTTCGAGATCGAGATCATGCGCTCGGGTGAGAGCCTCTCGTTCCATATCGCCAAGGAGTTCGACGATGACCTTGGCTTAGAGTTTGAGGAGGAGCTTTTCGACGGCTGCCGGCGATGTACGAATAACTGCATCTTCTGCTTCCTCCATCAGATGCCAAAGGGCCTTCGGCAGTCGCTCTATGTCCGTGATGACGACTACCGGCTCTCATTCGCCCAGGGGAATTACATCACGCTTACGAATCTCAGCGACAAGGATATGGACCGCATTTGTTCTCAGCGAATAAGCACACTCTACATATCAGTTCACGCCACCGAGCCTGAACTCCGGATTCGGATGCTTCGAAATCCGCAGGCAGGCCCCATCATGGAGCATCTCAAGCGTTTTGCCGAGGCGAAGATCACCATGCACACGCAGCTAGTCGTGTGCCCAGGGATCAATGACGGGGAGCATCTTGAGCGCTCCATTCGCGATCTGGTGGAACTACATCCCTGGGTGGCGTCAATTGCCATAGTTCCGGTGGGGCTCACCAAGTACCGGGAGAGACTGACCCCCTTGACGCCTGTCGGCTGCGAACAGGCCCGTGAAGTCTTGGATTCTTGCAAGAGATTCCAAAAAGAGTTCAAACAGCGCTTGGGTACTCGCCTGGTATTCCCGTCCGATGAATTCTATCTCCTCACGGGGGTTGATTTCCCATCCGCGAATGCCTATGAGGGCTTTCCGCAATATGAGAACGGCATTGGGGGCTGCCGGCTGTTCCTGGATGGGCTAAAAGACCTCAGCAAACGAAGGCCGTGTGTTGCTCCGGGACGCTATGTCTTGGTTACCGGAGAGCTGGCTTCACCGATAATTCACAAATTGGTTGACTTCTTGAACGGGTTTCGCGGAGTAGAGGCTCGCATGTGTATAACTCTGAACAGCTATCTGGGGCAATCTGTGACTGTCGCAGGGTTGCTCGCGGGCTTGGATGTACAAGATCGGCTGGCAAACCTAGACACCTGCGAGATAGCCTTGATACCGAACATTGCCCTTAATGAGGACCGATTTCTAGATGGCATGACAATCGGCGAGTTGCAGGCATCCGTTCCATGCCGGGTAGTGGCAGTTCCTGCGACTCCAAGCGCGCTGATGGAGGCGCTGGTCAACACCAAAGCCGTTTCCGACGCCGTTTGTGCGGGAACATGACCTGAGGAGACCACCGTGGCAAATCCGGTAGTAGCAGTAGTGGGGCGTCCGAATGTAGGCAAATCAACGTTTTTCAACCGGCTGGTTGGGAAGAGGATCGCCATTGTGGAGGATACTCCGGGCATCACTCGGGATCGGCTGTACGCAGCCGGAGAATGGATCGGCCGCGAATTCACGCTCGTTGATACGGGCGGCATGGTGCTGAACGAGAAGGATGCGCTGATCCAGCAGGTACGCGCCCAGGCCGAGATCGCCATGGAGGAAGCCGATGTCATCGTTGTCTTGATGGACGTCACCGAGGGCCTGACTCCTCCCGATATCGAAGTCGCCGATCTCCTCAGGCGCGCCAAGAAGCCCGTGCTGCTGGCCGTCAACAAGGTGGAGAACCCTCGCCAGGAGCGGGAGGCAGTCGAATTCTATTCCCTCGGGCTGGGCGAGATCTATCCTATATCCTCGATGCAGGGTTATGGAGTCGCCGAATTGCTTGACAAGGTGATCGAGAACCTCCCTCCGCCTCACGAGGATGAGCCTTATCCCGAGGAAGCGATCAAGATCGCCATCATCGGCCGCCCGAATGTCGGCAAGTCGTCCATGCTGAATGCAATCGTGGAGGAAGAGCGGGCTATCGTGAGTGACATCCCCGGCACAACCCGCGATGCGGTTGACACAATGTTCCAATATGAGGATCAGCCTATGGTGCTGATCGATACAGCCGGCATTCGTCGGGCAGGAAAGATCCAGCGCTCCGTCGAATACTACTCCGTTCTGCGAGCGGTAAAAGCCATCGAGCGAGCGGACGTTGCATTCGTCATGATTGATGGGTCGGAGGGCATTCTCGACGGCGACAAGCGAGTAGGCGGGCTGGCGAATGATGCCGGCAGGGCCTCTGTCCTGGTGGTGAACAAATGGGATTTGGAGAAGGGCAAGGGTGTGTCCATGAAAGAGTATGCCGCCCTGATCCGAAAGGATGCGCCGTTCCTCAAGTATGCGCCGATTGTCTTCGTTTCCGCGAAGGAGCGATGGGGGATCGCCGGCGCGCTCGATTCGGCCATACTGGCCGCTCAGAATCATGCGCTTCGCTTGCCGACGGGGGAGATTAACCGTGTCATTCAGGATGCGGTTGACCGGAAGCCTCTCACTCGGAAAGGGAAGGAGTTCAAGGTCTACTATTCGACCATGCCGGCGGTGAAACCGCCGACGATCGTGCTTTTCACTAATGATCCGAATTTGCTGAACTTCTCTTATCAGCGGTATCTGGAGAACCAGATCAGGAAGCACCAGTCCTACGAAGGCACGCCGATCCGGATTTACGCCAGGAAGGCCGAATCCACCAGGGAGCGAGGCTAGATGCTCATAGCCGCCATTCTGATAGGAAGCTATCTCCTGGGAAGCATCCCATTCGGGGTGATCATCGTCAAGGCCTGGAAGGGCGTTGACATTCGCCAGTATGGCAGTCGGAATATTGGCGCGACGAACGCCATGCGCGTCGTCGGCAGTTGGCAGGCTTTTGCGGTCGTTCTGGCGGTTGATGCTCTTAAAGGCCTGATACCGGTCTATGTCGGCAGGCAGGTCTCTCCCTCGAACGATTGGCTGGCAGTCGCATGCGGGTTGGCGGCGATCGTCGGACACTCGACTTCAGTATTCCTGCGATTTCGCGGAGGGAAGGCAGTCGCGACAAGCCTGGGGGTCATAATCGGCCTCACTCCGCCGGTTGCAGCAATTGGGTTCGGGCTGTGGCTCATCCTGGTCGCGCTGACCAAGTATGTTTCCGTCGGCTCGATCGTGACGACGCTGACCATTTTGCCGCTCATGTTTGCCTTCGATTATCCGCTGCCCGTGAAGATTTTCGGCGCGGTCGCTTCAATCTTCGTCCTGTTGAAGCATAAGTCGAACATATCGCGCCTGATTCAGGGGAAAGAGCCTCGCATCGGGCAGAAAGTCAACTTGCCGGAGGGATAGCAATGGTCAAAGGAATTCATGGTGATCCGCTGGTAGCTCTTGCAAAGGAGGCGGTCGAGGAGTTTGTCCGTTTCGGCAGGATGACGGCCGTGCCTGCTCCTGTCCCTCCGGAGCTTGTCGTTCGTGCGGGGGCGTTTGTCTGCCTGAAGAGGAACGGACAGCTTCGCGGGTGCATCGGGACTATCGAGCCGACCCAGCCGAGCCTTGCCGCAGAGATCATCTGCAACGCCATCAATTCGGCGACCGAAGACCCCCGGTTCTTCCCGGTCACCGCCGATGAGTTGGACGGCCTTGAATACACGGTTGACATCCTCGGCCACCCTGAACGGATTAAAAGCGTCGATCAGCTTGATCCAAAGAAGTACGGCGTCATCGTGGAGAGCGGCTACAAGCGAGGGCTTCTCCTTCCCGATTTGGAGGGGGTTGACACCGTCGAGGAGCAGGTGGACATCGCCATGAAGAAGGCCGGCATCTACCACAATGAGCCGGTGACCCTATACCGCTTTGAAGTAAAGAGACATGGCGGCTGATTCCCCACGCATAATCCTCGCGTCGGCCTCGCCTCGAAGGGAAGAGATCCTCGGCCTGCTGGGCGTGAGATTCACGGTTGCCCCAAGCGATTTTGATGAGTCGGGGGTCATCCAGTGGCCGCCCGAGGAGCATGTACTGGAATCCTCCACGTGCAAGGCCGCCTTCATCGCATGCCGAATTCCCGACGGCATAGTAATCGGCGCCGACACGATAGTCGTCGTGGACGAGGCCATCCTTGGCAAGCCCGCTGACGCCGAGGATGCCCGCCGCATGCTGAGGCTTCTGTCCGGCCGTTCCCACTACGTCTACACCGGCCTGTGCGTGATGAAAAGGGCAGGGGATGAGACCGTCCAAACCTTGAGAGACTACGTGCGAACGGAGGTCCGCTTCGGCGACCTCACCGATGATATCATTGACGCCTATGTCGCGACCATGGAGCCATTGGACAAGGCCGGCGCGTACGGGATTCAGGAACGTGGAAGCATGCTGGTGGAGGGGATTGTGGGGGATTACTACAACGTCGTCGGCCTCCCAATCTATCGCCTGAGCCAAATGCTCCATGAACTCGGGATAACGTTGTTTGGGCGATAGCATATGGACCTGGAAACCCTCCAATTCCTGTTGACTCCTGATGGCGCACGACTCCTCGATGAGGCCAAATGTCTTGACGGCAGCTTCCTTACCAGATTGACCACTCTGCGCAAGAAGCATCCGGCCGCCGTCGCGAGTGCCGCCCTCGAACTGCTCGAGCTTCGCAAACGTGGTGAGAGGAAGTTCACTCATGCCGGCGATATGTTCTTCACTCGTGAGGCGCTGGAGCAGGCTTCGAGCGAAGTGATCTCTACCTACCGAGCGGAGAGATTCGCGAGGGACAGTCATGTGCTCGACCTGGCTTGCGGGATCGGCGGCGATACGATCGGATTGGCGCGCCGCTGCTTCGTGACGGCGGTTGACCGTGATCCTGTTCGGCTGGCGATGGCAAAGCGCAACCTGGAGGTCTATGGGCGGGCAGACCGGGTAGAGTTCGTCTGCGCCGACGTGACTCAAATTCCGCTCGAGACCGATTCCGCCTTCCTCGATCCTTCTCGCCGAACCGAGGGTCGCCGAGTCGTCAGACTCACCCAACTCAGCCCGCCGCTGGAGTTCATCCGCCGCCTGACTGAGTCAATCCCGAACTCGGCGATTAAGCTCTCACCCGGTACCGATTATGACGAGCTGGAAGCCCTCCATGGGGAAATAGAGTTCATTTCCGAGAGGGGCGAGTGCAAAGAGGCGCTGGTCTGGTTCGGCGGGTTCAAGACCGTCTCCAGGCGAGCAACTATTCTGCCGGGGAGTCATACCATGGAGTATGAGCCTGTTCCCGCGACGGCTGTTTCAGCTCCCGGTAAATACTTGATCGAGCCCGATCCTTGCATCATCCGAGCGCACCTGGTAGAGAACCTGGCCAATCGAATTGGCGCGTGGAAGATCGATGCCAGGATCGCCTATCTGGCATCGGATAAGCTGGTAGAGACCCCGTTCGCCGATGCCTATGAGGTTCTCGACGTGCTCCCATTCAACCTGAAGGCCATTCAGAGGCGCCTCAGGGAACTCGACGCAGGGAAAGTCGTCGTAAAGAAGCGGGGCGTCCCGTTCGAGCCGATGGAAATCGAGCGCCGGCTGAAGGTTCAGGGCAGCCGTGAGCTTATTCTCGTGCTCACGCGAATCTCCGAAAAGCCTTACGCCCTCATCTGTCTGCCGGCAGGGTTTCATCCGCAACGCGGCGAATGATATCCGCGTAAGAGGTGACATCATGAGAAGACTATTCATACTGGCGCTCGCATTCATGGCCGTCTCGACCGCCTATGCCAAGGTCACGGTCGAGAAGATCAGCTATCGCGGCTGGCCGGATTCCTATCGCCTTACTGCCGGGGATTACAGCCTGGTCGTCGTTCCCGAGATCGGCGGCCGGATAATGGAATACTCCCTGGAGGGGATCAACTTCCTCTGGGAGAACGAATCCGAGTACGGCATGACCTATCCGATAAAGAAGGAGTGGCACAATTTCGGCGGTTACAAGACCTGGGTCTCGCCGGAGGAGTACTGGGGCTGGCCGCCGGACTTTATGCTGGATTGCGGCAAGGCGAACGTCGAGGTTCTCCAGACCGCCAAAGGTTTGCCGATGCTGAGGGTCATAGGCGCCCCCAGCCTGAGCGCAGGCCTCTTCTTCTCGAAGGAGATCACACTCACCGAATCCGGCGAGATCGAGATCAAACAGCGCATGCACAATATTGGACCGAAGACTGTCCAGTACGGCATCTGGGACGTCACTCAGGTAAAGACGCCCTGCTTCGTGGCATTCCCCATCAACCCCGACAGCCGATTTCCCGACGGCTTGCACTACAAGATCGCCGAATCCAGAAACAGCACGCAGTTCGACTTCAACGAAGGTTACTGCATCACGAGCTACAAGGGCGAGCCCGGTGACATCTGCTCTGACTCGAACGGCCCGTGGATGCTCGGGTTCAGGGATGATCTGGCTCTTGTGAAGTTCTTCGGCCCCATGGAGAAGGACGCCGAGTATCCGGACGGCGGGTGCTCGTGCGAGGTCTTCACCAGCGACCCGAAGCTCGGATATGTGGAGATGGAGATCCTCGGCCCCTTGATCAAGATGCCGCCGGGGGGTCAGATCGAGCTTGAGGGAAGGTGGAAGCTCATCAAGCTCACCCAGCCTGTTATGAACGAGGACCGGGTGCTCAAGGCGATCAAGGGGATGAGAGGGAAGGGATGGATCCCGTAGGGAATGGTCAATGGCGAATGGTCGATGGTCGATGGCTGATGGGGGACTTGTCCGCCGTAGCCTCGGCGAAGGCGGATCAGAGTTCGTCTGATGGGGAGTCTGCATCCTCGATCAGCTCATCGAAGTCGCCGCCGAGGTCCTCACCCATCTCCTTACCCATGCGCTTCATCCATGAATGAAGCTGCTTCGGGTCCTCCAGATCGCCCGCCATGGCAGGATCGGCAACACTCTCGATGATGTCATCCTCGGACCGTAGTCGGGCAAAACGCGAGATCAGCCGGCCGACGTTCCCGCCCCCACAGTGAGGGCACTTCTCCTCTTGCTGCTCGGCCACAACTCCGATCAGCAGTGTGAACCTTTTCCGGCAATCGAGGCATCTATAGTCGAATAGCGGCATGTCAGGATCAGTCTCCCGGATTGAACTCCATCGTGCCCTTGACGGATACCGACCCCTTGTTGATGGAGATGCCGCTCAGCATCACGGGGAACTTCATGGCGGACATATCCAGCACCGGGTTCACGCGATCCAGCACCTTGTTCGCCACCAGAGCAGGGATCGGCAGGTGGGCGACGGATGCCTTATCAGCCTCGAAATTAACCTTGCCTCCCTGGGCCACGGAGAGCGTCCCGGCGATGGCTATCAGCACATCCATTCCGCCTATGTTGGGGACGAATTTCACCAGTATCTTGCCGGGCTGAAGCTCCACGCCAAGCTGCGATTCGCTGTCACGGGTCTGCTCGATATAACGGTTGACGGCTTTTTCGCTGACCACCGCCTCGAAGGAGGTAGCTTCCACGCTCTTCATCTTGTGGCTGGTAGGGTGGAAACGCACCTGGTCCATATCATCGATCAACCGGCCGATGAGGAGGTTCGGATCAACCTGGACATCCTTTCCCTCGATATAGAGGCGCTCGATCTTGCCGCCGATCATTTTGGTAGAATCGCCGTCGCATCGGACCTTGTATTCCTTCGCCGGGCCTATGTAGTTAGGAAGGGCGTCTCTTATGCCGTCCTCGACCCTCGGCCGAATAACCCCGCCCGAGCAGCCGGCAACCAGCGTCACAATCAAAAGAGCGAACAGAACTCGTCGCATTCAATCCCCCTGGGACAAACAAATGAGGCAGGAAGTCCCCGCCTCATTGATTATAGAATACCAGCATGTCCTTGTCCAGAGGGACGCTTATTCGGGATGGACGCCGGTAGGCTCCTCTTCGCCTATCTCCACATATTCGCCGGCTCGTTCGATCTCGGGCTCGGCCTCGGCCGCGAGTGAGGCCAGGACAAGGTCACCCAGGCGACCTGCATCGCTTGCCCGATCAATGACGCCGATGGTGATGATCTCGCCTTCCTTCACGATGAGATTGCCCTGCTCGTCGAACAGAGAGATCTTCGATGGTGTGCCGATCAAGGTTCCCAAATCCGACATTTGACTGCCTCCTTTACGTATGCGGATACGGCGTGTAGCCCATCTTCTCAGCAGGGCGCACGGCCTTCTTGCCTTCCATCACGTGGAAACCAGGCGCTCCCACCGCTAGCACCAACTTCTCAAGCAGGCCCATGTTTGTTGCCTGCTCGATGATGTCATCGGTGAGCGTTTCGCCCTCTTCGACGATGACGTTTCCCTCCCAATCGCAAACATCGCATGCGACCTGCCGGCCGCGAACGAAGTCTGCCTCATGGCCTTCGGTCACGTCAATAAACTCCCTCAGGCGCTGTTGCGCCTGCTCTCCGCCCGCCTGAACCACCGATGCAACGGCGGCGAGCATCAGATAGTGGAGATGGCCCTTTTCACGGGCCTGGTTGATAATGTCATCGGTGATGGTCTGCCCCTTTGCCACGATGACGGTGCCGTCATCGTCTCGCACGTCATTCGCCGCCGTCTTGCCTCGGGCGTATTCGATCTCTTTCCTCTCGAGCTCTTCGTTCATAGCTGACGCTCCTGTCACTTTGTGGATACTTGCCTTATCTATTCCCGTCACGCGGTCACGAGTAAACGAGGAGCGAACCGTTTTGCTCACATGCTGGGGGAAACTGCTTGCGAATACGTAGGTATTGTGCTATACTCGTGCAAATTTGGCTGGTGAAATGCGTGGAAGCCTGATCGGAATAGTGGGGCCGACTGCGACCGGAAAGACGGCAGTCGGCATCGAGTTGGCCGGGAGACTCGACGGCGAGATCGTTTCGGCCGATTCCATGGCTGTCTACAAAGGGATGGATATCGGGACGGCCAAGCCCACGCCTCAGGAGCAGGCTGAAGCCGTTTTCCATCTTATTGACGTAGTATATCCGGATGAGGATTTTAGCGTCGCTGAGTACAAGCGCCTTGCGGAGGAAGCCATTGCCGATGTCCTCCGACGAGGAAAGCAGCCTATATTGGTCGGCGGAACGGGCTTGTACGTTCGAGCGGTGACGGGCGGGCTTAACATCCCGGCTGCACCGCCGAATCGCGAGTTGCGCGAGCAGTTGAAGGCTGAGGCATCGCAGTTCGGGAATGAGGTCCTTCTCGATAGGTTGAGGGCGGTTGATCCTGAAACCGCAAGCAGGCTTCATCCGAACGACCAGAAGCGAATCATCCGAGCGCTGGAGGTCCATGCGCTCACGGGATTGCCGATTTCGCACTTCCACAGGACCGCCGGTACGAGCGAAGTTGCGTATCACGCGCGGATGTTCGGGCTGACGATGAGCCGGCCCGCGCTCTACGAGAGTATTGAGCAGCGAGTTGATCAGCAGATTCGTGCAGGCCTCGTGGAGGAAGTTCGGGCGCTTCTGGATAAGGGTTACAGTCCAGGGCTGCCTGCCATGAAGGGGCTTGGGTACAAGCAGATCGCGGGCTATCTCATGGGTGAATATGACCTTGAGACAGCGCTTGAGCTTCTGAAACGCGATACTCGGCGGTTCGCGAAAAGACAGTTTACATGGTTTCGGGCTGAACCTGAGATTCAGTGGGTAGATGTAGAAAACCGGAATCCCGGCGAAACAGCCGATGAAATAGTCAGCCTTCTGAAAAGACCTAAAGGGATGTAGGGGGAGCAATCGAATGAGCAAAGGGCAAGTGAATCTCCAAGACCTGTTCCTAAACCAGGTTCGCAAGGAGCATGTTCCTGTGACGATCTACCTGGTCGGCGGAGTGCAGCTAAAGGGGCTGATAAAGGGGTTCGACTCCTTTACGGTCTTGCTGGACAGCCCCGGCAAGCCGACTCAGATCGTCTACAAGCATGCAATCGCATCTGTGGTGCCGTCGAAGCAGCTTTATCTGCCATCACCCGAGGGGGGCGATCTAGAAGAGGTAGCAGAAGCGGTCACAGAAGAGGTAGCCGAGGTTGTGCCAGAAGCTTGAGTTCATCAAGACTCAGGGTGCCGGGAACGACTTCGTCTTGGTTGACTGCCTGAGTCACAATCCGTTAGAAGGTCAGGACCTCGGGAAGCTGGCCATTCGCCTCTGTGACCGACACTTCGGCATTGGGGGCGATGGGCTGGTGCTCGTCCTGCCGTCTGCTTCTGCTGATTTTCGAATGAGAATCATGAACCCGGATGGCAGCGAAGCCGAGATGTGCGGGAATGCGACTCGCTGTGTGGCCAAGTTTTTGTTCGACCGAGGTCTGGCCCAGAAGACCATCAGGCTCGAAACGCTGGCGGGCGTGAAGATCATCGAAGCGGCGGGCCAGGGATACTCCGTCAACATGGGGAAACCCGCGCTGGATGCTTCAGAGATACCCGTGATCGGCTATGAAGGGAGGGTCGTTTCTCGACCCTTGAAAGTCGCGGACCGGGAGTTCGACATCACCTGCGTCTCGATGGGCAATCCTCACTGCGTCATATTCGTGGATGCGCTCGATGAGATTGTTCTCGACAAGCTTGGGCCGGCAGTCGAGACTCATCCCGCATTCCCGAAGAGAACGAACGTCGAGTTCGCTAAGGTGCTGGGTCGAGACAAGGTAAGGGTATTGGTTTGGGAGAGAGCGGCCGGGGTGACCCTCGCCTGCGGGACCGGCGCTTGTGCCACATTGGTCGCCGGGGTACTGAATGGCCTCCTGGATCGGAAGGCGACGATCCATCTCCCGGGAGGCGACCTGCTTATCCAGTGGCTGGAGAGCGGCGAAGTCCTAATGACCGGCCCGGCTGAGGAAGTGTTCCGGGGAGAAATAGCACTCGAATAATGGAGTAATGGAGCGGCAGATGAGGTTTTCGGTTTTGGGTTTTGGGGTGCCCTAGAACCTAAAACCTACAACCCAAAACCCTTTGCGACCTCCAGTACTCCATTGCTGTTTACGGAGGTTTTGCGTGGTTCAGTTTGCAGAGAGATTGCGGAATTTGCCGCCATATTTGTTTAGCGAGATTGCCAGGCTTAAGGCAAAGGCGGTCGCAGAAGGAAGAGACCTGATAGACTTCGGTAATGGCGATCCCGATCTGCCGACCCCTCAGCCAATTATTGATGCGCTCGCAAAGGCGGCGAACGACCCTGCTACCCACCGATATGATGAAACGCCCTATGGATGGCCGCCGTTCATCAACGCCGTCGCTGAGTGGTATCGGCGGCGGTTCGGAGTCGAGCTGGATACCTCGAAAGGAGAGGTTCTGGAGCTTATCGGCTCCAAGGAGGGGCTCGCGCACCTTGCGTGGTCATACATCAGCCCGGGCGACATAAGCCTCGTCCCCGAGCCGGGCTATACCGTCTATAAGGTCAACACGACCATGGCAGGGGGCGAGCCGTATATTATGCCTTTGCTGGAGGCGAACGGCTTTCTGCCCGATCTGACGGCCATCCCGTCTGAGGTCGCGAAAAGAGCCAGGCTGCTCTTCATCAACTATCCGAACAACCCGACCAGCGCCATTGCGACGCCCGAGTTCTTCGCCGATGTGTCTAGGTTTGCACAAGATTATGGCATAATAGTTTGCCATGATGCCGCCTACACCGAGGTCTCGTATGACGGCTACCTGGCGCCGAGTTTCCTGCAGGCGCCGGCTGCTAAGGATATAGGGATCGAGATTCACTCGCTGTCCAAGGGCTATAACATGGCCGGGTGGAGGATAGCCGCGGCAATTGGGAATGCCGACGTCATCCAGGGACTGAACAAGATGAAATCCAACGTGGATTCCAAGCAGTTCCCGGCAATCGCTCAAGCCGCCGCCTATGCTTTACTGCATGTTGAGAATCCGGACACCATCGCCGTTTACCAGAAGCGGCGTGATATCATCATCGAAGGGCTGAACAGCATGGGCTGGAACTTGCCGAAGACAAAGGCCACGCTCTACATCTGGGCGCCTGTTCCGCCCGACTACTCGTCTATGGAATTCGCTAAAGTCTTGCTGGAAAAGGCCGGACTGCTGGTAATCCCGGGGATCGGCTACGGGCCGAATGGTGAGGGATACATCCGCATGTCATTGACCGTCAGCGGCGACAATAACGGCGACCGCGTTGCGGA
>DASRZD010000497.1:0-2763 GCA_035686805.1 Armatimonadota bacterium | reverse complement strand
CAAGATCGAGAAGATAGACAGCCCGGCAGATTACATAACGGTCAAGTCCGAAACCGACGGCCCCGACGGATCGAGGGCAGGCAAGAGGTACACCATCACCGCCAGCCTCAACGGCACCGCGCCCATGGGCCTGATCAAAGGCGAGGTAGTCATCCACACCAACGACAAGGATCAGTCAGAGATCAAAGTCCCCCTCTACGCCCTCATCGAGGAGTGAACCCTCACCCTTCACCCCGCTTTTTCAATCCGCAATCCCAACCTTACGGATCACGGATTACGCGTTACGCATCTGAAGCTACCTTGCCATCGCCATATGCTCCGCCTTCGCCGTCTCCAGGCGCTTGGCGACGTCATCCCAGTTGACCAGGTGCTCCATGAAGGTCTTGGTCCAATCCGGCCTGCGGTTCTGATATTGGAGATAGTACGCATGCTCCCATACGTCCAGCGCGAGCAGCGGAGTCACTCCCCACTGAGTCAGGTTCTCGTGCTTTTCCGCGCCCAGGACGACCAGCGCATCGTCCATGCTCCGGTAGGACAGGATTCCCCAGCCGGATCCCTGGACGGCATTCGCGTTCGCAATGAAGAGCCCTTTGAATGCATCATAGCTGCCGAACTGCCGGTTGATCCTCTCGGCCAGCTCGCCGGTCGGATTCCCGCCGCCGTCCGGCCTCATATTCGTCCAGAAGATCGAGTGAAGTATGTGCCCCGACCCGTGGAACGCAAGCTCGCCGGCAAGGCACTTGATCCCTGCGAAGTCGCCCGCCTCCAGCATCTTCTGCAACTTCTCCTCGGCGGCATTCAGTCCGGTTACATACGCGGCATGATGCTTGTCATGATGCAGGTGAAGCGTCTCCTCGCTGCAATACGGATCCAGCGCGTCATAAGGATAAGGGAGTGGTGGTAGTTCGTGTGGCATTATTATCCTCCTCTGATCACTTAATACTGATCAGTTTCTACCCAGCAGTCTGCTTGCCTAAACCAGCTCAGCCGTTAATTGAACTCGGTGCTTACGGCCTCTTTGCCTTCGGATCATACATCGGGTTTGGTTTGGGGAGGACTGCTTTGGTATCCTTCAGGAACCGCTCGATGAGCGCATCGAGTTCCTTCACCTTCGACGGCATCCCTCCCGCCAGGTTGCGGGTCTCGCCAAGATCGTCCTTCAGGTTGTAAAGCTCATACGTGTGAGCGCCATTCTCCCCTTGGTGGAAGAACCTGATAAGCTTCCAATCGCCCTTACGGACGTATACCGCAGGCAACGTTGCCGTGCGAGGGATGTCGTTCGGGAAGTGGCAGAAGATCGCCTCCCGGTCCAAGCCGCCTTTCTGCTTCAGCGCCGGCGTGATGCTGATCCCGTCGAACTTCTGCCCGGGCTTTGGCTTGAGATTCAGCATATCGAGTATCGTGGGATAGAAGTCAATGCTCTGTACTATCTCATCCGAACTTGACCCCGCCTTCACCACCCTCGGCCAGACCACAATGCAGTCCTCACGAGTCCCACCCTCGTACATCGTTGCCTTCCCGCCCCTGAGAGGGGAATTGCTGGTGACCTGATTGCCATACTGATCGTCGAACGCCACGCCCCCATTGTCGGAGAAGAAGACGATGATAGTGTTGTCGGCAATCTTCAGGTCGTCGAGCGTCTGAATCAGCTTGCCCACCGCCTCATCGAGGCTTTGGACCATCGCTGCATACAAGGCATTGTGCTGGGGATCGGATGGATCGGCCTTCGCCTTGTACTTCTCAATCAACTCCGGCTTGGCTCCCCAGGGAGAATGCACTGACCAGGCCCAGTAGTTCAGGAAGAACGGACGGTCGGCGTTCTTCTTGATGAACTTGACGGCCTCCTCCGCCATTCGATCCTCGATGTGCTCCCCAGGTTCTCCGGAAATGCCCGTGAATTTCCAGGGAGCGATGTAGCCGCCTGCGGGACCTGCCCCTGACGAATGAGGGACATCCACATCGAAGCCCTGGTGAAGCGGGTCATAGGGCTCGGGCCCCAAATGCCATTTCCCAAAATGGCCGGTCGTGTAGCCCGCCGTCTTCAGGCACTCTGCAAGGGTAAAGTACTTCCACTTGAGCCGGGTGGCGCTCTGGCACGGAATCACTTTTTCCCACGCAGGCCTTTTCTCCGGCACGTATGACTGAAGAACCGCCTGTGGATAGTGGCAGACGGGCGCAGTGATGCCGATCCTCGCGGGATGGAGGCCTGTCATGATGCTGGCGCGAGTGGGCGAACAGAGTGGATTGGCGGCGTATGCCTGGGTGAACTTCATCCCTCGCTTGGCCAGTCGGTCAATGTTCGGCGTCTCGTAGAACTTGCTGCCGTAAAGCGACGTGTCTTGCCAACCCAGATCGTCCGCCAATATGAAAACGACGTTTGGACGCCGCTTGCTATCCGCGAATGAGGGCAGCCCAAGCCCCAAACCCGCGCACAATGCCGCGCCCCCCAACAGTCTGAGCGCCTCACGTCTGGTGGTCATTTTCTAATCCTCGTTGAAGCTGAAGTAGACCTCGCCGATCCCTATCTCGGCAAACCAAATGTCAGGCTGGCCGGGGCCGTTGCAGGTTGTCGCGCCATAGAATGCGTGAAACCGCCCGTCCTTCAGCCGCTCGATCTTCCCGGTGCCGTCAATCGTCGAGAGCCCGAGGAAGTACACGTTCTTGTTGTTCTTGTTGTTCATCGTGGATGCCAGCATCGGCTTGTCGCCGCCAAACCAGTTCAGCCCGTCCCTGGAAAGCTGGAGGGTCGGCACAGTCCTGCCC
>DASRZD010000496.1:0-16268 GCA_035686805.1 Armatimonadota bacterium | reverse complement strand
GCCATCGTGAAAAGCTTCGGAGCAGCCGCCGGTTTCTTCCCTTGCATCTCAAACCCTCCATCGAACGCTTGCTTCCTATAGAGGAATTCGACATCCCTATCTGCAACTCATTCCTGACGAGCTTTTTTTTCAACAGGCTCTAAAGTCTATGAACATCGGTAGCATCCAAGTTGATCCTCCGGTCGTGCTTGCTCCGATGGCCGGCATCACGAATCATACGTTCAGGCTGATCTGCAAGGAGTTCGGCGCAGGGCTGGTTTGGACGGACATGATCAGCAGTTGCGGGATACATTACGGCAACCGGAAGACCCTGGGGATGTTCGATTGGACCGCCGAGGAGCGCCCGGTGGCGGTTCAGATCTTCGGGGCGGAACCAGGAGTAATGGCTGATGCTGCCGTTCTCGTACAGGATTCGGGCGCTGACATAGTGGACATCAATGTGGGATGCCCCGTGCGCAAGGTCCGAAAGACGGGCGCCGGCGCAGGGTTGATCGCGGATCTGGACACCGCCCGAAAGATCATGGAATCGGTCGTGAAGGCGGTGAAGATCCCGGTCACGATCAAGACTCGCAAAGGTCTCGATGCCGCGCATACGACCGCCGTGGAGATCGCCAAGATTGCGGAGGACGCAGGAATCTCGGCGATCTCGATCCATGGGCGAACTGCGGCTCAGGGATACTCGGGGAGTGCCGACTGGGGTATAATCGCCAAGGTTAGGCGCGCGGTGGGGATTGCGGTCATCGGCAATGGCGACATTCGGTCGCCCCAGGATGCCAGGCGCATGCTGGACGAAACCGGCTGCGATGCGGTGATGATAGGCAGGGCGGCACTCGGCAATCCGTGGATCTTTCGGCGGACTGCGAGGTACCTGGAGACCGGCGACCTTCTGCCGGAGCCGACGTACATCGAGCGCATCGAGATGGCGCGCAAGCACCTGAAGATGATGGTTTCGCTCTATGGCGAGGACCGGGGTGTGCGAGAGATGCGCAGCCAGATCGCCTGGTATGTCAAGGGAATGCCCGGCGCAGGGCAGCTCAGACGCCTCTCCACTCAGGCATCATCGCTCGAACGAATGGAAGATGTGCTGAGCGAAATGTGTGTATAGAGGGACTTTAGGCTTCAGGGCTCAGACCTTAGGGCGGACTTGGATAACAGGCGCTGAAGTCTAAAGTCTAAGATCTAAAGTCCGAAAGGTTTCTCATGGAAAAGTTTGCCTTCATCATGCATCCTCTCGACGCTCGGGGGGATATATCCCGGAAGTACCCGTTCGTTCGCCATCTCCCCGAGGGGTTGGTCGAGTGGGGACTGAAGTTCAAAGGCCCAATGGCTATCTCGCACATCACGGGTATCAAGTCGCTCACCGGCATGGAAGCCGAGGGATGGTTCGTGGGATGTCCGCTGACCGCCCGCCAGATGATGACCCTCCCTGCCGACTATGTAGTGAGCAAGATAATAGATGCTGCGCGAACAGCTCAGGAGTCAGGCGCGGGCATAGTCGGACTGGGCGCGTATACCTCTATAGCTGGTGACGGCGGCATCACGGTTGCGAAGAACGTGGACATCGCCGTCACGACGGGCAACAGCTATACCATAGCCACCGCCATCGAGGGCGCTCTGAAGGCAGCGCCGATGATGGGAATCGAGCCGTCCCAGGCAAAGGCGGCAGTAGTGGGGGCGGCAGGTTCGATTGGGCGGACCTGCGCGCGCATCCTGGCCAAGCGCGTCCCCGAATTGAACATCGTTGACCTCCAACTCGAGCCTCTGAATAAGGTAGCCGAGGAGATAGCGTCCGAATCCGCAGCCGCCGTCAAAGTGTTCACCGAGGTCCACGAGGGCATAAAGGATGCCGACATAGTGGCCACTGCAACGAGCGCCGTGACGGCCATCATACATCCGGCCGACATCAAGTCAGGCGCAGTCGTTTGCGATGTCGCCCGGCCCAGGGACGTATCGAACAAGGTCGCGAAGGAGAGAAACGACGTCCTGGTTATTGATGGCGGAGTGATCGCAGTCCCGGGGGATGTGGATTTCGGCTTCAATTTCGGCTTTCCCCCGAAGATGGCATACGCGTGCATGTCTGAGACGATTTCTCTCGCGCTTGAAGGCCGGTATGAGAGCTTCACTCTAGGGAAGACGGTAAGCATCGAGCAGGTGGACGAGATATCGGCCATCGCAGCCAAACATGGATTCAAACTCGCGGGCTTCCGAAGTTTCGAGCGAGCCGTCACCCAGGAGCACATCGAGCGCATAAGGAACAATGCGCGACGGAGAATACTGGTAAAATAGCTAGTTTATACTGGTATACTTACCAGTTTCTTCCGATAAAGGTTTAGGCTTGGTCAGACTGGGTAAACTCTACAGTGAGAGTACATCATCAGAATGTACTATGGGGGGTGATCCAGGATGGCTCGCCGAAAAGAGATCATTGAGTTCAGGATTCCGGCAGATCCGGAATGCGCCCGGATAGTGCGCAAGGCTGTGCAGTCAATCGCTCGGAGCCTCGGCTTCTCGCAGGAGACGGCTGGTGACATCGAGCTGTCAGTCGCCGAGGCTGTGGCGAATGCCGTCGAGCATGGAAGTCCGCGATCAGGCGAAGACGTCGTAATGATAGTCTGCAGGGTGACCGGCGATAAGCTAGTCGTTGATGTGGAAGATAAAGGCCCGGGATTCACCCTGCCCAGGCGCAATAGGCGATGGGAATTGCTGGATGACCGAGGACGGGGTCTCAGGCTGATCCAGCATTTCATGGACAAAGTGACGGTTTGCAGGACTAAGAAAGGCTGTCGGATAACGATGGCCAAGAAGCACGGTAAGGCCACCCAGCTCCAAAGCGCAAACTGACTCCCCCGTAAAGCAAACGGCACTCTTGAAGTTCCAGAGTGCCGTTTTCCTACCGACTATGAGCCGGGGTTAGCGACCAGACTTACCTCGTTCGATGAGTTCCTTGACTTTCTGGCCACCCTTGTGGCCGATCTCCTCGTAGAACTCATGGCCATATTTCTTGCTGGTGGTCTGACCGCCCTTCGCGCCGATCTCCTCGTAGAACGGGGATCCATAGCGCTCGCTGGTGGTCTTCCCACCCTTCTTGCCTATGTTCTCATAGAACTCATGGCCGTATCGCTCGCTGGTAGTTTCGCCACCCCTCTTGCCGGCCTCGCTGACTGTCATGTTGCCTTTCTTCTCAGCCATTTAAGGCACCTCCCTTCACTTCTCACCGTGTAAACTTGTCTGCTATCTTCAATGCTTATCTGTATGCGATGCGGTCTCAGCGCACATCCGCATTATGTATTTACCCATTTATGCGAGCCCGCTAACGCCGCTTGCCTTCTTCATTTATTTGCTACTGGCCCTCAGCCTTTTTGCCTTCCTCAATCAGTCTTCGGACCTTCTGACCACCCTTGTGGCCAATTTCCTCATAAAAGTCGTGGCCATACCGCCCGGCAGTAGTCTCGCCGCCCTTCTGGCCGCCCTTCTTGCCGATCTCCTCGTAGAACTCATGCCCGTGGGTCTCGGCAGTTCTTTCTCCGCCGCGCTTGCCGGCCTCGCTCACGCTCATCTCTTCCTTCTCAGCCATCTCGTCCACCTCCTCTGCGGATAAGACAAAGTCATCAGTGATCAGTTACCAGTTATTAGTGGCCTTTGCGAACTGGTCACTGTTCACTGATAACCGATCACTGTTCACTTCAAGAGATGGGGCTATCCGCCCACTGCTTTCTTTCCTTCCTGAATCAGCTGTCTGACCTTCTGGCCGCCCTTCTGGCCTATCTCCTCGTAGAACGGCGTTCCATACTTCTCGCTGGTGGTCTCTCCACCCTTCTTGCCGATCTCCTCGTAGAACTCATGGCCGTGGGTTTCGGCGGTCTTTCGGCCGCCTCTCTTTCCGGCCTCGCTGACCGTCATTCCGCCTTTTTCTTCCATTTTGTTCACCTCCTCATGCGCTGTTCACCACTCAAGCTTGTCCATGCTGGCGGGAGATCCTCCCGCCAGCTATCAAAGGACGTACGGATAACACGAGGCTTCCTACTATCTGCCGGCAGCCTTCTTACCCTCTTCGATCAACCTCTTGACCTTCTGGCCGCCCTTATGTCCGATCTCCTCGTAAAACTCATGACCGTACTTGCTGCTGGTCGTCTGACCGCCCTTCCTACCAGCATCACTTACGCTCATTGCGCCCTTCTTCTCCTTGGCCATCCTGACTCACCTCCTAACGCTTGGCTGCGACCGTTGGCCCAGCCACAGACTGTGATTTTGATTGCGGGTTTCCGCCATTGAGTCCACCGTAGGCGGACTGACGTGACTACTCTTCTTTCCCTCGACGCTCCATCAGATTCCTCGAGGCGCTTCCTTATCTCCAACAGGGCTGGATGCTAGTCTTCCTCAGCCTTCTTACCCTCATCTATGAGTTCTCTCACCCTCTGGCCACCTTTGTGACCGATTTCCTCGTAGAACTCATGGCCATACTTTTCTTTGGTCGCTTCGCCGCCCTTAGGGCCGCCAATCTCACCACCCTTGTGGCCAATCTCTTCATAGAACTCATGTCCGTGGGTTTCCGCGGTCTTCTCTCCCCCCATCTTTCCGGCTTCTCTGACAGTCATCTCGCCTTTGCCTTCCTCTTCCATGTCGGGTCACCTCCTCAATCGGGTTATAACCACATACATACCGTGCCAAACATACTGCCGCAAGCGTGAAATAGCTCCCCGGACGGGAGTCCGAACCAGCTCTTGCCGGTCCTATATACTTGCGTCATTGGGGCCGAAATCCTGCGGGTTGGCGTGCATATTGGCCCGTTTCAAGCATTCGCAGGACATGACTCACCACGTCTGCCGCTACGTTCCGATCCGTAGCCTCCAATAGTCCATGCCAGGACGGAGTGCCGTTCAATTCGAGTATCACAGGGCCGTCCGGCCCTTCCATCACGTCCACGCCGGTGTAGTCGAGACCCGCCACTTTCGCTGCAGCCAGGCACATTTTACGTATGGCAGGGGTCAGCTCGCATGCCTCGCACCTGCTCCCCTGATGAACGTTCGTCCTCCACTCCCCATCACGGGCAATTCGATACATCGCCGCCGGTATCTCATCACCCACCACAAAGGCCCGAATGTCCCTGCCGTCATTGGGAACGTACTCCTGAATATAGATGACCCTGTGACGATCCATGAAGTCAGGCAGAATCTCTTCGCTGACCTCGTCCGTCAGGCGCTCGATCCCGAGGCCGTATGAGCCGTAAAGCGGCTTCACGACCGCCATCCCGTACTCCTGCACTGCGGCGATGGCCCGTTCGAGATCCTGCGTAACCAGAGTCCTCGGCACCGGGAGTCCCGCCTCTCTCAGTAGGAAAGTCGTCTGAGCCTTGCTCTCGGCAATCGAAATCGAGGCTGGGGAGTTGATGACGAGCCGGCCCTGCTGTTGGAGAAGCTCGAATATCTCGTACTGATAGTCTATCTCCCCCTGCCGGTTGAAGCCGCGGGGGATGTAGGCATCGTATATGTCCGCCGGCTCACCGTGAACCGTCAGGTATGGAGGGCCGTCCGACCGCATCTCGAAGGTTATGGGGTCTATTGCCATCCCTTGCGCAAGCTCATTCGCCGCATCCAGGAGCTCCTGGCTGGCCCAGTCCCTTTCCAAACATGAGGTCACGACGGCGATCCGATACATAGGATGGCATCCTCTTCAGACTAGAATGGGGTCTCACTGCCAACGCTTTACCCTTGCGCATGAGCGCGCAAACAGGAAAAGGTTGTGGGTTTTTGGTTTTGGGTTTTAGGGGTCCGGAGTTGGAAGTTGAAAGTTGAACGTTCACTTGCAACTTCTTCACGGGCTGTGTATCATACCTTTTGATGAAACGATTGGTCCGAGTGCTGAAGATCCTGGGCAAGGGCGTCATCGTTCTTCTGGTCCTGATCGCCATAACACTGGGCGTTCTTCGATTTGTATGGGGCGGGCAGCTCGCCGCTGAGATGGAAGCCATCCGTGCCAGGGGCGAGCCCCTCACCCTGGCCGACTTCCCCCAGCCCAAAGTCCCCGACTCCCAAAACGCCGCCCTCGTCTACGAGCAGGCGTTCAGGGAACTGCCGGAATCTGACAATGAACTGGAGATCATGGACGCCCTGAAGAAAGGCGATCCTGCCTCCCTGGCCAAGGCTGTCGAACTCCTCAAGCCATATGAAAAAGCTCTCACTCTCACCGAGAAGGCTGCATCCATGCCGCTGTGCGCATTCTCACCAACCGACCGGAATGATTTCAAGAATAGGCCTGAGATAAGGCTGCGCACTCTGGCAGTCTTCCTTGCCTACAAAGCCAGGGTGAGCGCAGGACAAGGGGATGCCGGAGGGGCTGTCCGGTTCATCGAACTGGAGTTGAGGCTAGCGGATTGTCTGGGAAAAGAGGATAGGCTGATTGGGTTTCTTTCTGGGGTGACCAGGTTCTCTATCGCTTCCAGCGCCCTAAAGAAATCCGCCGCAAATGCGACGTTCAACGAGTCGCAGGCGAAGGAGCTATATGACGCATTCGGAAAAGTGGATGTCGGGCAAATGTACATCCGCATGCTTCAGGCAGAGCGGGCCTATACTAGTGACAACCTTACCGCCACGCGCACGGACTTCAAACGATGGTACAGGAAGACGGCCAGCCCGGGTCACAACCCGCCTCCTCTCTGGACGGACCCCTTGGGGCTGATCTGGATCAAGGTGTTCTCGCTCAAGGATCAGACCGCTTACCTCCATTGCATGACCGAGGTCATAGACAGTGTGGATCTAACCTATCGAGAATTCCAATCGAGGGGTGTAGGCGAGAAGAGGATCCCGTTCTACGCGGTGATCACTCGAATGCTGGGAACAGTGGAAGCCGGGACATTTGCCACCTATAGCCGCTCAAGGGCCGAAGTCGCCGGGAGCCAAATCTTCCTCACTCTCTTGGCCTATCACGACCGCTATGAATCATATCCTGGCTCCCTCGACGAACTCAGGACAAAGCTGGGAATGGCCCCTTGAGAAAGATCCGTTCACCGGCCTAGACTTCATCTACCGCCCGCAGGTCAAAGGATTCTTACTCTATAGCCTCGATAAGGACTTGCAGGACAACGGCGGCATCACCTATACCAAAGGCTCAGAAGACGGTGCTCCCAGAGACATCGTCTGGCAGAAAAGCCAGTGAACGCTATATGCCCCCACTGTTCACCGTTTACCGTTCACTTTTCACTATAGGTGAAATACCGCCATGATCCCCTCGCGGATGAATCTGATGGCGATCGCCGCGAGGAGCATTCCAGTGATCTTGGCGATCACGTCCGATCCGATCTCACCCAGCAAGCGGTAGAAGATGCCCACGAAACGGAAGATCAGGAATGAGCCGGCAAAGGCAATCAGCACGGCGGCCACGGTAATCCACAGGCCATACAATCCTATGAGAACGATCGTCGTGGTGATCGCGCCCGGCCCGACAAGCAATGGCACCGCCAGCGGCACCACTCCCGGCCGAGCGCCGGCCGCCTGGCCATAATGAGCGGAGTTCACCACCTGAAGGGCGATCACCAGCAAGAGTACTCCGCCTGCGATCTCGAAGTCCTCCAATGTGATCCCGAGAAGCTTCAACACCGCCGTGCCGGTGAACGCGAACAGCAGAAGGAGCAGGAGGGCCACGAACGTCGCCTGGCTGAGCGTCTTTCGACGTTCCTCGGGGGTGAAGCTCTGAGTCAGCGCCATGAAGACCGGTATCAGGCCAAGCGGATCGGTTATTATGAATAGCGCGATTGTCGCCTTTATCAGCGGGCCAAGGAACGCCATGTCGTCCTCCGACTACCATTCTACCGCACCGACAAAGGCTCGGCAACTTCGATGTTCGAAGTTCGACCGCCCCCTCGCCCTGTCGCCTAGTCGCCCTGTCGCTCGATGGCCTCTCCGATCTCTTCCATCTCATCCCGCGCCGTCTCGGGGTCCATCTGACCCTCGAATCGGTCAACGATCCGGAAGTCCTCCTCGTCCGAATCGGTCTCCATCGCACTCTCGATGGGAACTGCCGCCTCGCGACGGCATTCCTGCTCTCCGCCGTCTATGTCATATTCAGCCTCTTCTTCCTTTGTGGCGGCGGTGCTGGTCTCGGCATCCACTTCGGCTGAAGGCACTGGCCCGGTGAGTTCGATCTCGTCCGGATGGGCCAACGCCTCCATGGCATCGTCTGCGCCCATCCCCTCATTCGGACTGGGATCGGTGGGAAGCATCTCCTCCGCCGAGTCCTGCCAGTCGAACTCGATCTCCTTTTCGTTCGGCGTATCCATCAGCTCCACGTCAATGCCCAGGGTATGCTCCTCACTTGGCTTATCGTGATGGTGGGGATAACCCAACTCGAGCTGAGGGTCGACTTTGGACTGAGAAAGGTCAATGTCCTCCATGGCGTCCACGTCATCGGCGAGAGCGGAGTCGCGCCCCTCCCTCGCCTCGATCAGATCGCTCAGGTTCTCGACGTTGTCGTAGTCTTTGTGCAATCGGTCTTCGGGCATGACGACCTCCTAGACGAACTGGACTATGGTGCGGCCGTCCTCCGTCTCGATATCCAGAGCCTGCGGCTCGCCCTGGTCATCCTGCTTGACCCAGATCGCCCGCGGGTTCATCACCTGATGCGTGAGCGCCGATGGCTCGCCGCCTTCGGGATCGCCTGCGACCACAGTGATCGTGGGCTCATTCTCGTCCTCGAGATCCGGTTCGATTGCGAGCAAGGGTTTGCCGTCAATCACTCGCTGAGGACCCAGTTCGGTGCTCTCGGTGTCAACCGCCACCATCCTCGTCTGATTATGCGCACTGAAAGCCGCAAGAAAGTCCTTCCATTCATTCTGCTCAATCTGCATGGTAGGCATACGTCAAATCCTCCTTATGCGTTGCTCTAAAGTCTAAAGTCTAACGTCTAACATCCAGTTCGGCCACTAATATCATCCTGTACCTCGGCTTGGGAACCGGCGTGCAGGTTATCAGAGTCAAGGTCGGCGCGGAAGTCTGCGCCAACACGCTTAGGTCATCAGGCCGTGTACTAAACTTGTCGGTAACCCGGTAGACGAACTCCGTGTCCTGTCTGCGTAGTACCACCTTATCCCCGGTTGACAACCGATCCAGTCGCCGAAACCACGAACCGTATATGTTTCTGTGACCGGCTATGCAGCAGTTCCCCGACTCGCCGGGCCTGGCCGTATTCGCAAAATGACCCGGCCCTTTGCTGAGCGCCTGCGGCGTAGTCCCTTCGACTACGACCGCCTCCAGGCCGATCCTCGGGATCACCAGCTTGGTCGTCGGAGACGCCTTAACCGGCGCCGTCTTCAAAGTCGGACGGGCCTCGGTCTTCGCCGGAGGAGGACTCGCCTCCTCCCATTGCCGCTCCAGTGTGCGCTGGCTCCGAGTGCCTTGAACGTAGAGCACTAGCGGCAATGAAAGCACGCTCACGCCCGCCAGCATCAGGAGCAGTCCGATATTGCGCCTGAGACCGGATAGGTTCGCGAATCTATGGTCAAAACCGCAGCTTGGTTTAGTCTCTATATAGGTCTTGCCGGCAGCTCGTTCGCAGCGCACATCCCGCCTCAGCATTTCATAGAGAATGTACCATTCACCCACCAGTTACCAAACTTCGTTGAGAAACCTGCTACCCCCATGGAAGGTAACACTCCACACACTGGCGAATGATTGCTTGGTATCCCCGACGTGAGGGGGCAATCCAAGTGGGAGGGCGAGTTCTGGTCGCTTGCGGCCATGGACCATTCTGCATAAGCCTCGGCTTTTCTGGGCAATAAGGGCTGTAGGAGTAGAGCGTTGAAGTCCCTGGTTATCGTCGCCCATCCGGATGATGAAGTAATATGGATGGGCGGCTTCATTATCAGACATCCTTCGTGGCAGTGGCACATCCTGAGCCTCTCACGGGCCGGCGACCCCGACCGAGCGCCCCGTTTCATCCTGGCAGGCGACGATCTCAAAGCCGAGACTCACATCTCGAACCTCGATGACAGCCCGGACCTGCCGCCGCTTTCCCCCGACCTCCACGAGATCAAAAGCCGGATTCGGGGTATGAGGCCTATGGATTTCGAGCTCATATTCACCCATGGGGCGATCGGCGAATATGGACATCTGCGTCATCAGGAGGTTCATCGGGCGGTCAACGAGCTCAAAGATGAGTTGAAAGGCGACCTGGTTTTCTTCGCCTATGAGAACGGCCGGCCGGATCCCGGCGCAACGGCCAATATCACCCTATCGCCAGGCGAATATGCGATGAAGAAGCACATCATGAGGGACATCTACGGCTTCCGGGAAGGCAGCTTCGAATACGAATCCGCCGGCCCAGTCGAAGCCTTCACGACCACAATTCCGGCATCGAGCATCGAGCATCCAGTATCGAGTATCGAGTTAGGGAGGCGTTAGCATTGAAGGTCTTGTTGCTATACGAATACCCACCCCCACCCGCCGGGCTTGCCACCCAGGGCCATCTCCTGTATCGCGGGCTGTCCGAAATCGGCGTTGACTGCCTGCCGGCGCCGTGGTCGGGCAATCTGCAGAAGGAATGGCTGTACAGGACTTATGAGCCCGACGTGGTAATAGGCGTGGGGTACTGGGGCCATATCCCCCAACTGGTGCACCATCCGCAGAAGTTCGGTGTCCGAGCAATCCCCTGGCTGGTGGCGGATGGCTGGGTCGCCAGCTATCAGGATGAGTTAAACCGCCTGCCACTCATCCTAACGACCAGCGCCTGGGTTTCCGAAAATTATGCCAGGGACGGCGTTTCGCCGGACAGGATGGTCGTGCAGCCCATCGGATGCGACACCGAGTCATTCCAACCGCTTCCCAGGGAGCATCCGAAGGTGAAGGCCGTCCGTGAGGTTCTGGGAGTCGCCGAGGACGAGAAGCTCATCCTCACCATCGGTGGTGATGGCGCGAGCAAGGGAAGTCAGGAGATGATGGCCGCCCTTGCCAAGATCAACTCCGAGTATCCGAAATGGCGATACATCTGCAAGGTCTGGAAGCAGGAGCGAACCGACAGGCAGAATGAGTTGGATATGGCGCTGGCCGAACAGCTCGGAATCCGGGACAAGGTGCAATACGTGGACGGCGTCTGTTCTCGGGAGTTCATGCCGTATCTGTACAATGCGTGCGACATCTATGCCGGTCCGAGCCGTCAGGAAGGGTTCGGAATGCCGCATGTCGAGGCACAGGCCTGCGGGAAGCCGGTGCTCAGCGTGGATGCGATGGGCATCAAGGAAACAGTCATCCATGGGGAGACTGGATTACTGGCCAGGGTGGGTAAGTTGATCTCGATATCGGAAGGCGAAGTCGGGCCGAACGAGGGCTATCCCGAGAAGCGGATCATCAAGTTCCCCGCCCCCAAGGTGATAGCGGTTCGCGCGAATGTGGACGACCTTGCGACCCATGTGCTGACGCTGCTGACCGACGAGGCCCTGGTTGCGCGGATGAGTGTCGCTGCCAGGGCTCATGTGGAGAAGAACTTCCATTATCTGGGAGTCGCTCGCAACGTGCGGGACCTGGTGAAGGAACGCATTCCGCTGCCCAAGGCAGCCTAGGCATGCTGTCTAAAGTCTAAAGTCTAAGGTCTAAAGTCCATGGCAGAAAAAGCTCATGAGATTGATCCTGATGCGCTCATCGAGGAAGCCTTCACCCGCGCGAAGGAAGTCCTCGACCGCTGCTCCACGCCCAATGGGCTATTCGCATCGCCCAGGGTGTACAACGCCGTCTATGCCCGCGACGCCCTCATCATGTCTCTGGGGGGCCTCATCTCGGGTGAGGAGAGGTTCGTGCGCCAGTGGTTCAAGACCATGGACACGCTCATGGACCGCCAATCGCCCAGCGGCCAAATACCGAATTGCGTGGACACCTTCATCGCATCGAGGCCCAGGCTGATTGCTTTCGGGGCGGCCGATGCGTCGCTGTGGTTCGCCCTGACCCTTGCCTATGCAGAGCATCTTCTCGGCGAGCACCTTGAGTTTCACGACGCCGCCGACCGCGCGATGGAGTGGCTGAAGTATCAGGACGCCCATGAGGAAGGCCTCATCGAGCAGCAGGAAGCCACCGACTGGATGGACATCATTGCGAATCGCGGGCATGTGCTGTACACGAATGTCCTCTATTTCGCGGCCCTGGAACTCCGACATAATATCAAGCGCGCCCACTTGGTTCGCGAGGCCCTGAACACCTTCCTCTGGAGCGACGAGCTTGGATACTTCAGGCCGTGGATGTGGAAACAGGAGCATGGCGATTGGTTCGATACTGTTGGCAATTGTTTCGCGGTAGCATTCGGCCTCGCCGATGAGGAGCAGTGCGAGAGCATCTTCCGCTACATTGACGAAAACCAGCTTTTCAAACCGTATCCCGTGCGAGTGCTCCATCCCCCGATTCAGCCCGGCGACAAGGATTGGCGTGAATATTATCGCACGGAGCATGAATTGAACCTCCCCGACCAGTATCACAATGGCGGCGTGTGGCCGTGGGTCGGGGGATTGTATGTGGCATCGCTTATTCGGGCGGGCAAGCTGGATCAGGCGCACGACATGCTCTACAATCTCGCGCTCGCGAACAAGCTAGGCAAGGAGCGTCCCTGGGAGTTCAATGAGTGGATCCACGGGGTCTCCGGCGAACCGAAAGGCTCGCCCGACCAGGGCTGGTCTGCCGGCATGTACATCTACGCCTACCGCTGCTGCCAGGAAGGCCAGGAACCCGTTTTCTCCACCCTCGAATCCGCCGAGTGCCAGATGTGGCACAACAATCCATGAAGAATGGTCAAATGGTTGATGTAGCGCCGGCATCTTGCCGATATCCGACATCCATGGCTCCCGGACCCTTGACCATCGTCCCTATTCCTCCACCGGCAGTTGCAGCACATCGGGCGGCTCGGCATTGGAAATACCGCTCATGATGTAAGCCTTGTATCTCTCTATGCTCACATCTATCTTGACTGTCTGCCGAAACTCCTCGAGCTTCTTGTTGATATCTATCTTCTCATTGATCCCTTTTTCAACCGCCAACCTCTGCTTGATCAGGTACTGGAACTCGGAGAAAGGCCTTATCTTCTTCGGCTGATGGCTAAGGATCTTGAATATCACCGTGCTTCCCCTGTCGCCTGAAGGGATCGGCTTGGAGCATTCGTCTACCTTCGTGCTGAAGACAAGGTTCTGAATATCGGTCGGTATATTGGGATCCCCGCGAACGATGCCCCTTGCCAACCGACCCCCCTGCTTGGCGGAAACTGGATCCTGAGAGAGCATGCCGGCGATTGTACCAAAGTCCACTCCCTTCTTAAGAAGGGCCTGTGCCTTCTCGGTATCCGCCTTGTTCTTGAGGAACAGCGCACCGACCATCGCCTGTTCCTGAGTGGTGAACGGCGGAACGCTATTATTCTTCCCATAGAACTCGCGTGCCTCCGCATTCGTGACGGTGATCCCCTTCGTCTGGATGTTGAAGGCCGCCTGCTCTACCCGCATGCGCTCCTTGAAGTACTCTATGGTGTATCCGCTTGCCTTCATTTGAGCCTCGAAGCCGGGAGTCTTCATAGTCTGCTCCATCCGCTCCTGGATCTGCTGCTCGGTAGGCGTCACTTCCTCCTGACCGGCGAGCTTCAGGATCAGCGCTTCTTTAATGAGGCGTTCCAACACAGCCGCCCCCGCCTCATTCTGCTGGCCGGTGGCGGGGTCGGTATACGGCAGTCTCTCCAGCCTGTCGCAGTATTCCTGACGAGTGATCTTCAGACCGTCTACCTCTGCGACCACATCCTGCCCCGACGCACTCGGCGGATTCGCAGCTTCATCAGCGGCGCTGCCCACACCCAGCATCACAATGAATGCTGCCATTACAAGTAATCGTCTCATTATTCTTCTCCCTCCCCAGCCCTCTTCGGGTATGCTGCAAACAAAACGTCCGCCGGCACTACCTGAAACTGCTTGCGGAACTCGCGATAATTCTGCGGGCTTTCCTCCGTTGTACTCCAACCCTTGGAGAATGTCAATAGGTAGATTTGGAGACAAGCGCCGGAAGGGTCTGAAACCGGTAATATTACCAGGTGTGAAGAATAACGTCTCCCGGTTGCGGTTGCGCGGCTCGTCTCGGCCATCGTAATGCGTCAGGACGTAACCGATTGACGGTTGACGAAATGAGCGTCGCAACCGACCTACGCACGACGCCTCTTCCGAAACACCCCCGCCAATGCCAGAATGCCGCCCCCCCAGCGCAAGGAGGCTTGATTGACAATTCCATCCATTCCGTGTACTTTCATATTGAAGACAGGCCCAAGAGTCTCTCGAAAGGACAAGTGCGATGGCTGGACAGGACATCGAAGTCTCGATCGTGATGCCGTGTCTGAACGAGGCCGAGACGATCGAGATCTGCATCAGGAAAGCCCAGTCGTGCATAGACAAGAACCGTCTATCGGCTGAGATCGTAGTCGCGGACAACGGCAGTACGGATGGGTCGCAGGATATCGCCGGGAAAGCCGGCGCGCGAGTGGTATACGTCAAGGAGAACGGCTATGGCAGTGCCCTGCGAGGCGGCATAGAGGCGGCCCACGGTCGCTTCATCGTCATGGGCGACTCCGACGACAGCTATGACTTTTCGCAGTTCTACCCGATGATAGAGGAACTGAGAGAAGGCGCCGATCTTGTCATGGGCAACAGGTTCAAGGGAGGCATCGAGCCGGGCGCTATGCCCTGGAAGAACAAGCACATCGGAAACCCGATCCAGACGAAGATCGGGCAGGTCATCTTCGGCTGCCCTGTCGGCGATTTCAACTGCGGCTTGCGGGCGTTCACGAAAGATGCGTACAAACGCCTGGGCCTGGTCACTACCCGCTGGGAGTTCGCCAGTGAGATGGTGGTGAAGGCGTGCCTGCAAAGGATGAAGATCACTGAAGTGCCGATCGTCCTCTCCAAAGACGGCCGGTCCCGCCCGCCTCATCTCGAGCCCTGGCGTGCGGGGTGGCGAAACATCAGGTTCATGTTCCTTCACAGCCCCAGATGGTTGTTCCTCATCCCTGGATTGGCACTGACCTTATTGGGTCTCGCGGGCTTCGCCTATTTGCTGCCCGGGCCGAGAGCGTTGTTCGGAAGCGTTTTGGACTTATCGACGCTGGTTGTATGTGCGACCATGGTTTTGATCGGCTTTCAGGTGATAGGTTTCGGCGTTCTGGCACGAGCCTTTGCCACCTCTGAGGGTCTGTTGCCACCCGACCCGAAGACCATGTGGCTGCAGAAGCGCTTCGGGTTGGAGATTTCCCTGGTCACAGGGTTTGCCTTCGCCCTCGGCGGGATCGCGCTGCTGATCGGTGCATTCACCGCATGGTCGAGAAGCGGCTTTGGCCCACTCGAATACCAGCATGCCATACGCCTGGCAGTCTCGGCGACGACGCTGATAGCGCTCGGCGTGCAGATCGGTTTTACCAGCTTCTTCATGTCCGTGCTCGAGCTGGGGAGGAAACGATGAACATCATTGATGCCGTCGGCTTTCTGCACGGCAGACTGGTCTTCGGCCGGCGGGCACACACCCTGGCCAACGCTATTGCTCCTTTGCTTCCCTCGGGTCGCATCCTGGACGTCGGGTGTGGCGACGGAGCGCTGGATGCGCTGATTCCGGCAGACAGGCCGGACGTGCAGATCGAGGGTGTGGATATCATGGTGAGGCCGAACCCTCATATCTCCGTAAAGGAGTTCGACGGGCGAACCCTTCCCTATGCCGATCGCTCATTCGACGGCGTCCTGCTGGTTGACGTTCTGCATCATATCGAGGACTGCGAGCCCCTTCTTGCCGAGTGCGCGAGAGTGGGCAGGAAAGTGATCATCAAAGACCACATCGGCAACAGCGGCTGGCAGCGATGGCTGTTGAAACTCATGGATTGGGTGGGGAACCGGCCGTATAAGGTCGTGGTTCCCTATGCCTACCTCTCGGTGCAGAAGTGGGACGAGCTGTGGCGAAGGATCGGCCTGACAACTGACTGGAGGACGGACCGAGTGAATCTCTATCCATTCCCTGTATCACTGATCCTGCGGCCGGGATTGCACTTCATCGCCGTCTTGTCTCCGAAACAGGGCCGAAGTCAACGGTGAGTGCCATCCCCTATTGACCATGGACCCTCGACCATTCCCTCATTTCACCGACTTCATGCTCTTCAGCGGCCAGAACCTGATCGTCACCCGCCCGATAAGCCGACCCCGATCGAGGTATCCCCAGATGTGGCTGTCGTCGCTCACGTTCCGGTTGTCGCCCAACACGAACAACTTCCCCTCGGGCACCCTCGCCTTGGGA